>PKER01000354.1 GCA_002919115.1 bacterium | reverse complement strand
CAGGCGCGCGCTCAGGGCCGCCTCGCCGACGACCCCGAAGAGCTCGGCCAGATCGGTTGCGGCGCGCGCCAGGGCGCGCTGGTCGGAGTTGCGCTCGGCGAGCTCCCGGACGAGGCGGGCGTGCAGGACGGCGAGCTCGCCCGGGATGCGCCACGCCGCCTCGGCCGGGTGGCTCAGGCCGAAGCTCGCGGCGCGCTGGAACCCGCGCAGGGACAGCGACGGCCTGCCGACGCGGTCGCGGGGCTCGACCGCGCCCATGAGCTCGGTCACCAGCGGGACCGCCTCGTGCGCGATCCAGCCCAGCGGCAGCCGGTCGATCTCCTCGAGGGGCGTGCGCTCGAACAGGTCGCCGAGCCAGTCCCTGACCAATGACCCCCAATCGCCGGCGGAGTTCTCGCCGTTATGTCTACTCACCAAGAGCGCACGCTAAAGGGAGGCCCGGCGGGAACGCGTGCTCCGGGGGCGCCGCGATCTAGAATCGCCGCGTGGCCGATTTTGGTGCCGGCGGGCGTGCGCGGGGGGATGACCACCCGGCGGCCGGAGCCCCTGAAGAGGGGGTCGCTGTCGATCCTTTGCTCGGGGCCGCGCTCGAGGGCCTGCGCCGGGCGGCGGCGGAGGTCAGCGTCGAGCGGGCGACGGCCGAGACGCTGCAGCGCAGCCTGCTGCCCACCAACCTGCCGGAGGTGTCGGGCCTGCGGCTCGCGGCGACCTACCTGCCGGGTTCCGCGGAGGCGCGGGTGGGCGGCGACTGGTTCGACGCGCTGGTGCTGCGCGACGGCAAGGTCGCGCTGATCATCGGCGACGTGGTGGGGAGGGGGATCAACGCGGCGGCCCGCATGGCGCAGCTGCAGAGCGCGATCCGCGCGTACGCGCTCGAGGGGCTCCGCCCGGCGCTCGTGCTCGAGCGCATGAACGCGTTCGCGCACGAGGTCGCAGGGCGGCCGGCGACGCTCTTGTTCGGGGTCGTCGATCTGGATGCCGAGACCGCGACGATCGCCTCCGCGGGTCACGTCCCGCCGCTGCTGATCGAGCCCGGGGGTGCCTGCACGCCGGCCGAGACGCCGCCCGGCGCGCCGGTGGGCGCGGCCGCGTTCCCGCACTACGAGGAGACGGTGATCGCCTTCCCGCGCGGCTCGCGGCTCGTCATGTACACGGACGGCCTCGTCGAGCGCCCGGGCGAGAGCCTCGCGGTGGGCCTCGACCGCCTCGCGCACGCCAGCGCCACCCTGCCGGACGACGCCGACGAGGCGGCGTGGAAGCTCGTCGACCGGCTCGTCGACACGCACGGCGCCCATGACGACATCGCGCTGCTGGTCGCCTGCCACGACGAGGTGACCGACCGCCTGGAGCTCACAGTGCCCGCCGATCCCACGGCGCTCGTGACCGTGCGGCGGGGTCTCGGGCGGTGGCTGCGCGCCCGCGGCGTTCCCGAGTCCGCCGCGTACGAGCTCCAGGTCGCCTGCGGGGAAGCTGCCGCAAACGCCATCGCCCACGCATATCCTCCCGGCGAGGCCTACTTCGAGGTCAGGGCGATCGAGGAGGGTTCGGACATCGTGATCCAGGTGAGCGACCGGGGCAAGTGGCGCACCACTTCGCTTGCGGCCGGTGGGCGCGGGCTCAAGCTGATGAAGGAGCTCACGCATGAGATGGACGTACAGCGCGAGCCGGAGGGCACGATCGTCACCATGCGACGACGCCTGGCGGAGGCTGCGTGATGGGCGCCCGCCTGGCGGAGCTCGACGTCACCGAGCCGGAAGGGGGCGCCGTCGTCGTCTCCGTCAACGGCGAGGTGGACGACTCCAACGCCGGTCAGCTCATGCGCGCGATCGCGGAGAGCGTCCCCGCCTCGGTGGGCCGCCTGATCCTCGACCTCTCCGACACGCGCTACCTCGACAGCTCCGGCGTCGAGGTCATCTTCACGCTCGCGCGCGACCTGCAGGCGCGCCGCCAGGCGCTCGAGCTCGTCGTCCCCGAGCAGTCCGGCGTGCGCCGGGTGCTCGAGCTCTGCGACATCACGAGCGTCGCCCCGGTGTTCGCGACGCTCACCGAGGCCAAGGGCGACGGCACCTAGGTCCCGCGCTCGGGCGGGCGGCGCGGGCGGGCGGCTAGTGCCCGACCGCCCGGATCCAGGACGTCGTGAACAGCCGCCGCGCCAGCCGGAGCTGGGGCCCGGGGTCCTCGGGCGCGCCGATCACCTCGGCGACCCGGCCGGCGAAGGCGTCGAAGAGGAGCATCTCGCGCCGGGTCACGGGCCGCGACGGGCGCACGGCCAGGCACAGCACGCCGGCGCAGCGCCCGTCGCGGACCAGCGGCACGCCGAGGATCGGGCCGTGCGGAAGCCCCGGGATGGACGGGTTGGCGACCAGGTGCGCGCGCTTGCGCAGCGCCATCCGGCCGATCGCCCCGTCGCCGAGGATCGTGTCGTCCGGGAGCGCGTCCTTCACGCTGGCAGCGCCGGCGTGCGCCGTGAGCCGCAGCGTCATGCCGGTCTCGTCGACGAGGTAGACCGCGGCCCAGTCGATGTCGGCGAGCTCGGTGAGGCCGGCGGCGAGCTCGGCGAGCGCGTCCCGGCGACGGCGCGCGCTCGCGGGCTTCTCGGAGGCGGCCGGGGCCTCCTCCTCGCCCTCGGGCGACGGGATGATGCCGTCGCCGAGCGCCATGGCGACCGCTTGGGAGCGGGTCGAGGCGCCCAGCTTCGTCATCGCGTTGCGCACGTGGGTGCGCACGGTCTCGGGGGAGAGGAAGAGCTGCTCGGCGATCGCGGCGCCGCTCAGGCCCTTGGCGAGCAGTCCCAGGATCTCGCGCTCGCGCGCGCTCAGCGGACGACGCTCACGGTCCGTTGGCGTGGCTGCCGCACCCCCCATGATCAGGACCACCTGTTTCCCAAGGTGACCCCTTCGATTACCCCTTTTCCGTGCGCAGCGTACCGTACCGGCAGTGCCCGGGCACCACTAACCGCTTTGCGGTAATTCGCAAGGGATTCTGCGTAGGTTCCGGGGGATTTTTCTGGAGGGAGCCGCGCGCGTGCGCTTAGCTGCCCGGCGATGGCTCGAACTTCCCTGCTTCCCCTGAACGACCCGGCCCGGTGGCGCCCGCGCTACCTGGTGCCGTTGCTCCCGCTGGTCGTCCTCGTCCTGCTCGCGTCGGCTCCGGCGGGCGCGTCGGCGCAGGCGGGCGACCCGGGGTGCGCGGATCCCGCGGGCGACCAGTACTGCCCGCCGTACGAGGACCCGTGCGTGACCGACCCGGCCGATCCGGCCGGAGACCAGTACTGCACGCCGTACAGGGACCCGTGCGCCTACGTCGTGCCGGGTGACCCGGCCGCCGACCAGTACTGCCCGCCGTACACGGGGCACTGCGAGACGGATCCTGCAGGAGGGGATCCGGCCGCCGACCAGTACTGCTCCCCGTACGCGGACGGCTGCGCTGCCGATCCGGGCGGAAGTGGGGATCCCGCCGCCGACCAGTACTGCCCGCCCTACGCGCAGACCTGCGTGCGCGAGGGAAGCGGGGCCGACGGTTACTGCCCGCCCGGGTACGCGCAGGCGGCGGGGCCGGGCAACGGTAGCCAGGGAGGGCAGCTGCCCTTCGCCGGCGCCGACCTCGCCCTGGGGTTCGCGGCCGCGGGGGCGCTGCTGCTGGCAGGCGGACTGCTGCGCCGCCACCTGACCCGGTTCCGGTTCGACGGCAGGGGGGTGCACGCATGAGCCCGCAGGCCCGTGCGGAGGCGCGGTCTCTGCGGCGGCGGCTGCAGCCGCTCTCGGTGCGCCGGCTCGCCGACCTCGTCGGCCCGCGGATGGCGCCCGCGCTGGTCGCCGCCGCGTTCGTCGAGGCCTACTCGAGCTCGATCACCTTCGCGGCGCTCGTCTTCGCGCTCTCGCTGAGCGTCTCGAGCCTGTCCCGGCGGAGCGGCTTCCCGGCCGCGCTGCTCCCCGCCGCGCGCGCCACGCTGTCCGTCGCAGCGCCCGTGGCGGGGGTCGCCCTCGCGGCGATGCTCGCGTAGATCAGCAACGACCCTATCCCGTACGAGGGGATCGCCTACGCGGTCGGCGCCGCCTGGATCACGCTCACGCTCGGCGCCTGGGCGCGCGCCGCGATCGAGCGCGCGGTCAGGGTGCGCGTGGCGGTGATCGGCACGCAGCCCTACGCCGAGGACCTCGCCGCCGAGTTCGAGGCCGTCGGGGTCCCGGGGTACGACGTCGTCGGCTGGATCGGCGGCCGCACGCAGGCCTCCGGCGGCCGGCTCGAGCGCCTGGGGTCGCTCCGCGAGCTGCGGAAGATCGTCCTCGGGCACGAGATCGACCTGCTCGTCTACGCCAACACCGAGGATCCCGACGGAAGCGAGGGCCGCTCGGTCTTCGACGCCGTGGCGACCTTCTGCCTCGACCTCCCGGTGCGCATGATCGGCGCCAACCAGCTCTACGAGGCGCTGCTCGGCCACGTCCCCGTGGGCATGATCGACGGCGCCTGGTACGGCTACATCATGCACCCGAGCTTCCGGCCGGCGCCGAAGCTCCCCAAGCGGCTCTTCGACCTGGCCGCCGCGGCCGCGATCGGGATCGTGTTCGCGCCGGTGCTGTTCGTGGCGGCGGTGGCGATCAAGCTCACCGACGGCGGGCCCGTGCTCTACCGCCAGCGGCGGGTCGGCGAGTTCGGGGAGGAGTTCGAGATCATCAAGCTCCGCACGATGCGGGTCGACGCCGAGGCCGACGGCGCGCCGCGCTGGTGCGCGCCGGGCGACGACCGGATCACCCCGGTGGGCCGGATCCTGCGGCGTACCCACCTCGACGAACTGCCCCAGATCTGGAACGTGATCCGGGGCGAGATGACGATGGTCGGTCCCCGCCCCGAGCGTCCCGAGCTGGTCGCGGAGATCGAGCGCCAGTTCCCGCACTACGGCCGGCGGCACCTCGTCAAGCCGGGCCTCGCCGGCTGGGCGCAGCTGCGCTGCGGGTACGCGGGCTCCAGCCTCGGCACCGCCTGGAAGCTGTGCCACGACCTCTACTACATCAAGCACAGCTCGCTGCTCGGCGACGCGCTGATCCTCTTCGAGACGGCGCTGGTCACCTTCCGCGACGCGCACCGCTCGCTGCGCTCGCCGGCGGAGCGGTTCCTGCTCGGGGAAGAGGCGCGTGGGTAGCGTGGCCTCACCGGTCTCCGGCGCGACCGCGCCCGCGCTCGTCATCGTCGACGATCAGCGCACCTGCCTGGAGGCGAGCGCCGCGGCCTGCGAGCTGCTCGGGGTGGAGCCGGAGGAGATCGCAGGGGCCACCCTCGACTCCCTGCTCGCGCCCGGCATGCGCAGGCGGCTGCGGCACCTCTGGCACGCCTTCTCGGAGGGCGGCGGCAGCGCGGGACCGCTGCGCTCGCTGAGCGGCGGGGAGCTCGAGATCAAGGTCACCCCGGACGTCTTGCCCGGGCGCCATCTGGTCGTGCTCTCCGAGGCCGGAGCGGGGGAGACGGCCAGCGTGCCCGCGCGCCGGTTCCGCCAGCCCTCCCGCCGCGAGCGCGAGATCCTCGCCCTGCTCGCTGCCGGGGAGACCGACAACCAGATCGCGGAGCGGCTTGGCGTATCGCCCGCCACTGTGCAGACCCACGTGCGCAACGTGAAGACCAAGCTCGGCGCGCGCACGCGGGCGCAGGCCGTGGCCAAGGCGATCGCGCAGAACCTCATCGACTCCCTCTAATCGAACTACCCCTGTGGGCCGAAAGGCCCCGTCCCATCAGCCCCGCGCGCGTTTCCCCTTCGCGCGCGGGGCGTCCCCTTTCTTGGACCCCTACTCCCGCTTCCCGTCGTAGCGGGCCTTGGCGCCCTCGTCCTTCTTCGAGCCGTCCGGGTCGGCGCCCTTCTTCTCTGGGTCACCCTGGCCCTTCGCCTTCTTCCTCTTCCCGGATTCCTTTTGTTCGCGATCGTCCGGCTCGGCGGGGGGCACGGCGCTGATCCGCTCGCGCGCGGCCTCGACCTCGGGGGAGAGCGCGTCGGCCCGTCGCAGGCGGTCGAGCAGCTCGAGCGCGCCGTCGCGGTCGGTGGCGGCGAGGAGCAGCGCGAGGCTGTAGAGCGCGAACGGCTCGTCGGGCCGTTCGCGCAGCGCCTTCTGGAAGGCGCCGAGCGCGCGCTCGCGGTCGCCGAGCCGCTGCGCGACCCGGGCCTCGGCCAGTTCGGGCTCGTTGCTCAAGGGGTCCAGCCGCGCGGCCCGCTCCACGTCGCGGTACGCGCGCTGGGGGTTGGCGGCCGGGTCGGCGAGCGCCCGCCGCATGTACCGGTCGGCGAGGTACGGCGGCGTGAGCGTCGCGATGAGCAGGACGCAGGCAGCGCCGAGCCCCAGGCGCGCGAGCC
>PKER01000073.1 GCA_002919115.1 bacterium | reverse complement strand
GGCGAGCGCGCCCGGCGCCGGATTCCCGGGCGCTGGTTCCCGGTCGCGGACGCGGCCGCGCTGCGCGCGCACCGGGACGCGCTGGAGGGGCTCGAGGAGCCCGTCGTGGTCGAGGGCGGCGAGCGGTCCAAGACGCTCGCCGAGTACGAGCGCGTGCTGCGGGAGCTCGCGGGGCGCGGGGTGCGCCGCGACGACGGGGTGGTCGCCTTCGGCGGCGGCGTGGTCGGCGACCTCGCCGGGTTCTGCGCGGCCACCTACCAGCGCGGCGTGCCCGTGGTCCAGGTGCCGACGACCGTCGTCGCGCAGGTCGACTCCGCGTACGGCGGCAAGACCGGGGTGGACCTGCCCGAGGGCAAGAACTACGTGGGCGCCTACCACATGCCGCTCGCCGTCCTGGCCGACCCCGCGACGCTGGCGACGCTGCCCGCGGAGGAGGTCGCCGCCGGGTTCGCCGAGGTGGTCAAGACCGCGCTGCTCGCGGGCGGCGAGCTGTGGGAGCGGGTGCGCGCGCTGGACGGGTTCAGGCCGGCCGAGCTGCCCGACGTGATCTTCGCCTGCGCGCGCACGAAGCTCGACGTCGTGGCGCGCGACGAGCGCGACTCGGGCGCGCGCGCCGCCCTCAACCTCGGCCACACCGTGGGCCACGCGATCGAGGCGGTGACCGGGTACGCGCGCTACCGCCACGGCGAGGCCGTGGGGCTGGGCCTGCTCGCCGCGCTGCGCCTCTCCGGCGCCGACGAGCTGCGCGCCGAGGTCGCCGACCTGCTCGAGCGCCACGGCCTGCCGGTGCGGCTCGACCCCGCGATCGACCCCGAGGCGGTCGTGGCGGCGACCGCCCGCGACAAGAAGGCCGGCGCGGGGGGCGTCGCCTGGGTGCTGCTCGAGCGGCCCGGTGAGGTCACGACCGGCGCGCGGCTCGACGCCGGTAATGTGCTGGAGGCCGTGAAGGAGCTTCAGTGAGCGACCGCCGCGCTTCGCAGTGAGCCCGACGACGCACAACCGGGTCGGCGTCCTGCACGGCGCGAACCTCGACCAGCTCGGCCGCCGGGACCCGCACCACTACGGGTCCTTCACGCTGTCCGAGCTCGAGGTCGCGGTGCGCCGGTTCGCGCGCGAGCTCGACCTCGAGGTGATCTTCTTCCAGACCAACCACGAGGGCGAGTTCATCGAGTACTTGCACCGCCTGCCGGAGATGGCCGACGCCGCCGTGATCAACGCCGGCGCCTGGACCCACTACTCCTGGGCGATCCGCGACGCGCTCGAGTTCGCCCAGCTGCCCGCGGTCGAGGTGCACATCTCCGACGTGGAGTCGCGCGAGGAGTGGCGGCGCCACTCGGTCTTCGACGGGCTGGTGCTCGCGAAGATCTCCGGCAAGAAGCTGGACGGCTACCGCGAGGCGCTGGAGCTGATCGCCAAGGAGCTGGGCGTCGGTGAGTGAGGCGCGCGCCGAGCGGCTCGCCGCGCTCGTCGCCGAGGAGGGCCTCGACGCGCTGATCGTCGGCGACCTGGTGAACCCCGGCGACTCGGGCCCCGACGCGATCGCCAACGTGCGCTGGCTGACCGGGTTCGCGGGCACGAGCGGGCTCGCGATCGTCGGACCCGAGCGGCGCGAGTTCCTCACCGACTTCCGCTACGCTGAGCTCGCCGAGCGCCGGGTCGGCGACGCGTTCGAGCGGGTGATCTTCGACGGCCCCGTCTTCGAGGAGCTCGGCAGGCGCCTGCGCGGGCGGGTCGGCTTCGACCCCGCCGCGACCAGCGTGCGCAACCACCGCAAGCTCGCGGCGGCGGTCGGCGACGACGTCGAGCTGGTCGCGGCCGAGGGGTTGGTCGAGCGCCTGCGCCGCGTGAAGGACGCCGACGAGGTGGACGCGATCGCCGCCGCCTCGCGGCTCGCGGACGAGGCGCTCGAGTGGCTGCTCGAGCGGGGCATCGCCGGCAAGACCGAGCGCCGGATCGCCTTCGAGCTCGAGACGCGCATGCGGGAGCTGGGCGCACAGCCGTCGTTCCCGACGATCGTCGCCTCCGGCCCCAACGGCGCGCTGCCGCACGCGATCCCCACCGACCGCGAGGTGGGGCCGAACGAGCTTGTCACGATCGACTGGGGCGCGAAGCTCGACGGCTACTGCTCCGACGGGACGCGCACGTTCGCGACCGGCGAGCTGGACGAGGAACTGCGCTCGGCCTACGAGCTCGTCCTGCGCGCGCAGCTCGCGGGGGTCGACGCGGTCGCCGCGGGTGCGCACGGGCGCGAGGTGGACGCGGTGAGCCGCGGGATCATCGAGGAGGCCGGGATGGGCGAGCGCTTCGGGCACGGCCTCGGGCACGGCGTCGGCCTGCAGGTGCACGAGCCGCCGCGGCTCAGCAAGCGCTCGGAGGACACCCTCGAGCCGGGCAACGTGGTCACGGTCGAGCCGGGCGTCTACGTCCCGGGCCGCTTCGGCATCCGCATCGAGGATCTCGTGGTGGTCACCGCCGGCGAGCCGAAGAACCTGAGCGGGCTGCCGAAGGAGCTGCGGGTGGTCAGCTGACTTAGCTGCCAGCTCCCAGCTGCCAGGCACCAGCTCGGGGGTCAAGCGCGGCTGCGCCCAAGTGTGTGATTCCGGTTGGAGACCGCCACGCTTTCGCACTCGGCGTGGAGATGTCGCGTCCGTCGGCAGCCACGCGGCCGAGGCCGCGGAGCCGGTGGCTGGCAGCTAGTAGCTGGCCGCTGATTGCTGTACCGTCGCTCTCGTGCCGGCCAGCGCAACCCGCTTCCGCACCTGCCCGCTGTGCGAGGCCACGTGCGGGCTTGCGATCGAGGTCGCGGGCGACGAGGTCGTCTCGATCCGCGGGGATGAGGAAGACGTCCTGAGCCGCGGGTTCATCTGCCCGAAGGCCTACGGCCTCAAGGGGCTGCGGGAGGACCCCGACCGGCTGCGCACGCCGCTCGTGCGCCGCGACGGCGAGCTGCGCCCGGCGAGCTGGGACGAGGCGTTCGGCGAGATCGACCACCGGCTGCCGGCGATCGCCGCCGAGCACGGCCGTGACGCGGTGGCGGCCTACGTGGGCAACCCGAACGCGCACAACCTCTCGTCGATGGTCTACCTGCAGGTGCTGCTGCGCGCGCTCGGCACGAAGAACGTGTACTCGGCCTCGAGCGTCGACCAGATGCCCAAGCACTTCACCGCGGGCCATATGTTCGGGCACTGGATGACGGTCCCGGTGCCGGACGTCGACCGCACGCAGCACCTCCTGATCCTGGGGGCGAACCCGCTCGTGTCGAACGGCAGCCTGCTGACCGCGCCCGACATGCGCGGGCGCCTGAGGCGCCTGCGCGAGCGCGGCGGCAAGCTCGTCGTGATCGACCCGCGCCGCACGCGGACCGCCCGGGCGGCCGACGAGCACCACTTCATCCGGCCCGGCACCGACGCGCTGCTGCTGTTCGCGATGGTCCACGTGCTCTTCGACGAAGGGCTCACCGACCTCGGCAGGCTCGCCGAGCACACGCGGGGCGCGGAGCAGGTGCGCGAGCTCGCCGCGAGCTTCTCGCCCGAGGCCGTGGCGCCGGCCTGCGGGATCCCGGCCCCGGAGATCCGCCGCCTGGCGCGCGAACTGGCGGCGGCCGAGCGCGCCGCGGTCTACGGGCGGATCGGCACGACGCTGCAGGAGTTCGGCACGCTCGCGAGCTGGCTCGTCGACGTGCTCAACGCGCTCACCGGGAACCTCGACAGGGCGGGCGGCGCGCTGTTCCCGACGGCCGCTGCGGGCCAGCGCAACTCCGCCGGCGAGCCGGGCCGCGGCCGCGGCGTGCGCACGGGACGCTGGCGCAGCCGGGTGCGCGGGCTGCCGGAGGTGATGGGCGAGCTGCCGGTCTCGTGCCTTGCGGAGGAGATCGAGACCCCCGGGGAGGGGCAGGTGCGCGCGCTGATCACCGTCGCGGGCAACCCGGTGGTCTCGCTGCCCGACGCCGCCCGTCTCGAGCGGGCGCTGGCCGGCCTGGAGTTCATGGTGAGCGTGGACCTCTACGTCAACGAGACCACGCGCCACGCGGACGTGATCCTGCCCGCGCCGGACCCGCTCTCGCGCTCGCACTACGACATCGCGCTCTACCAGTTCGCGGCCCGCAACGTGGCGAACTACTCGCCGGCTCCGCTGCCGCGCGAGGACGGCCTCCTCGACGAGTCGGAGGTGCTGCTGCGGCTCACGGGGATCATCGCGGGCCAGGGCCCCGACGCCGACACCGCGGCGCTCGACGACATGGTGATCGCCACCCTGGCCGGGCGCGAGACCGCGCAGCCCGGCTCGCCGATCGAGGGCCGCGACGCCGGCGAGATCCTCGCCGCGCTCGAGCCGCGGCGTGGCCCTGAGCGCGTGCTCGATTTCCTCTTGCGGGTGGGCGCGCACGGCGACGGCTTCGGCGCCCGGCCCGGCGGCCTCACGCTGGCGCGGCTGGAGGAGAGCCCGCACGGGATCGACCTGGGCCCGCTCGAGGAGGGGCGGCTGCCGGGCGCGCTGCGCACCCCGAGCGGCAAGGTCGAGCTCGCGCCCGGGCCGATCACCGGCGACGTGCCCCGCCTGCGCGAGCGGCTCGGGGCCCTGCTGGGCGAGGCCGGCAACGGCGGCGCGTCAGGCCTGGTGCTCATCGGCCGGCGCCAGCTGCGCTCGAACAACTCCTGGATGCACAACGTCCACGCGCTGGTGAAGGGGCCGAACCGCTGCACGGCGCTGGTCAACCCGGCCGACGCCGACCGGCTCGGCCTGGCCGACGGCCAGCGCGCTCGCCTGCGCACGGCGGCGGGCGAGGTGGAGCTTCCCGTCGAGGTGAGCGACGAGATCATGCCGGGCGTGGTGAGCGTGCCCCACGGGTGGGGCCACGACGCCGCCGGCGCGCGCCTCTCGGTGGCCTCGGCGCACCCGGGCGCGAACGTGAACCTGCTCGCCGACGGGCGGCGCGTCGATGCGCCGAGCGGCAACGCGGCGCTGAACGGCATCCCGGTGGAGCTCGTCCCGGCCTGAGCGGCGCCCGGCCGAGCCCGGGCGCCTAGCGGGAGAGGTCGACGTCCGGCTCGAGCGACTCGGCGAAGGCGACGAGCAGCTCGACCGCGGCCTCGACGTCGCGCAGGTCGACCATCTCGACCGGCGAGTGCATGTAGCGCAGCGGGATCGAGACGAGCCCGGTGGGGATCCCCGAGCGCGAGATCTGCGTCGCGTCGGCGTCGGTGGCCGTGCGGTTGCCGGACGCCTCGATCGTGTAGGCGATGCCCTCGCGCTCCGCGGTCTCGGCGAGCAGCTCGAAGACCTTGGGGGAGAGGGTGGAGCCCCGCCCGATCACGGGGCCGGAGCCGAGCGCGTGGTCGCCCTCCTGGTTCTTGTCGATGCCCGGCGCGTCGGTCGCGTGCGTGACGTCGACGGCAACCGCCAGGTCGGGCCGGAGCGCGAACGAGGAGGTGCGCGCGCCGTTCAGGCCGATCTCCTCCTGCGCGTTGGCCACCGCCGCGACGCGGCCCGTGAGCCTGCCGCGCTCGTGCACGCGACGGGCGACCTCGAGCGCGACGTACGAGCCGAGCCGGTTGTCGAGCGAGCGCGAGACGAGCCGTTCCCCCTGCACGCGCATGGGCTCGGCGGCGACCACGACCGGGTCGCCGATGCGCACGAGCTCGCGCGCCTCGTCGCCGTCGGCGGCGCCGATGTCGATGTGCAGCTTCTTGAGCTCGACGACCTTCTTGCGCTGGTCGGCCTCCAGCAGGTGGATGGGCTTGCGGCCTGCGACCCCGTACACCGGCCCGTCCTTGGTGACGATCTCGACCCGCTGGCCGACCAGGATCTGCGGGTCCCAGCCCCCGATCGGGGCGAACCAGATGAAGCCCTGGTCGTCGATGTGCGTCACGACCAGCCCGATCTCGTCGATGTGCCCGGCGATCGCGAGCAGCGGCTTGGCGTCCTCGTCGCCGACCAGGGCCATCGACGAGCCCAGCCCGTCCGTGCGCAGGTCGGCGAACGACGCGGCCTCGCGCCACACCTGCGCGGCGGGCGCCTCGTAGCCCGAGGGCGCGGGGACACGGAGCAGCGAATCGAGGAGTTCAGGGGTCTCAGCCATGCGAGGAAGTTAAGCGCCCGGGCGGCGCGGGCGCACCGCCCCGCCGCTCCGAGCGAGGCGGATTCCTCCCGCGATGCGCGACCTGCCCGCCTCGATCGTTTCGCCACGCGCGCAGCGGATAACCGCAGGCACCGCTTGACCCAGCAGAAAGGAGCCGCTGTGCAGGACCGTGACGAGGAGACCCTGGAGCCGATCGAGGAGCACGACGTCGTGGACACCGGCCGCGACCGGGACTCGGGCGCGCACGCCGACGACGCCGCCGAGCGCGAGGCGCGCGCCGCGG
>PKER01000108.1 GCA_002919115.1 bacterium | reverse complement strand
CGCAGCGCCCCCGAGCTGCTCGTCCTGCGAGGGGTCCCCATGGCGCGCATTCTTGTGTACGGCGCGCCCGCGGTGGGCGGTGCCCTGCGGGACCGGGAGAGCCGTTACTCGGAACCCAGGACGCGGGCGACCCCCCCGATCGGGCGGAATATCGCGGCCGCGGGAGCCGACCTTCGCACGGCATCCCCCCTTTGGGTTACCATCGCGCCCGCCCCGTCAGGAGGATGGGGCACGGGACACTGGGACGAAAGGGGTCTTACGAATCATGGTGTCTAGGAAGGTGTTCGGCGCGCTGGCCGCGTTCGCCTGCGCGCTGGCCATGCTGGCGTCTGCGAGCGCCGCAACGGCTGCAACCTCGAACTATCACCCGAACGACAACGCGCGCACGTTCGCGACCTCAGCCGCCGGCTGGGAGGCCGCGACCGAGTACACGACCTTGCTCTGCGTGCCGGGCGTCACCTGCCCGGTGGTGGACAGCTTCCACCGCGCGACGGGCGGGGCCAGCGGCCCTGGCGACGGTCACCTGCGCAGTGAGGTCAACTCGCTGCTCAGCCTGCTGACCTCGGTCAGGACGACTTGGTACTCCCCGACGTTCACCTACCAGGGCGTCGGCGGCGAGACGCCGGACTCGGTCAGCTTCACGTTCGACCGGCGCTTCGAGGTCGCGTCGCTCCTGTCGCTGCTGACGTCGTCGGAGTACAGGGTCGTGCTCGACAACGTCACCGACGACACCAGCATCACGGTGTTCGGCCCGGCGGCGATCCCCAACCTCGACAGTTGGGTGAGCGCCCCGGCGACGAACATCTCGCCGGCCGCGCTCGACATCGGCGACGAGTACCGCTTCCGGATCGTCTTCGAGTTCGGGCTCCCGGTCTCGCTGACCCCCGACGCTGAGTTCGACTTCGACAACATAGTCCTCACGGCGACGAAGGCGGACGAGGAGCCGACCGACGACGACGGCGACGGCGTCCCCGACGACGAGGACAACTGTCCGGGCGTCCCGAACCCCGACCAGGCCGACTCGGACGGTGACGGCATCGGCGACGCCTGCGACGACACGCCGGGCGGCCCGGACAGCGACGGCGACGGCGTCCCCGACGACGCGGACAACTGCCCGGAGACCCCGAACCCCGACCAGGCCGACTCCGACGGTGACGGCATCGGCGACGCCTGCGACGACACGCCGGGTGAGGACTCCGACGGCGACGGCGTCCCGGACCAGACGGACAACTGCCCGGAGGTCCCGAACCCGGACCAGGCGGACTCCGACGGTGACGGCATCGGCGACGCCTGCGACGAGTCCGACGAGCAGGACTCCGACGGCGACGGCGTCCCCGACGACGAGGACAACTGCCCGGCCGTCTCCAACCCCGACCAGGCCGACTCCGACGGTGACGGCATCGGCGATGCCTGCGACGAGGACACGCCGGGTGAGGACTCCGACGGCGACGGCGTCCCGGACGACGAGGACAACTGTCCGGGCGTCCCGAACCCGGACCAGGCCGACTCCGACGGTGACGGCGTGGGCGACGCGTGTGACGAGGCGCCCGACAACCCGGACGGTGACGGCGACGGGGTCGATGACGGCGAGGACAACTGCCGGACGGTCCCGAACCCCGACCAGGAGGACTCCGACGGTGACGGCATCGGCGACGCCTGCGACGAGTCGCCGTTCGGCGAGGTGTCGTGCCTCGGCGGTCTGGCGGCGCTGTGGCCGGGCACGCCGGGCGACGACCAGCTCACAGGCACGTCGCGCAGCGACTACCTGGATGGGCAGGCCGGCAATGACACGCTCGTAGCGCTCGGCGGCTCCGACTGCCTGCTGGGCGGTCCTGGCAATGACGTCCTCGACGGCGGCGCCGGCAAGGACGAGCTCATCGCCGGCCCCGGCCACGACCGGCTGATCGGCGGTAACCACCGCGACAACCTGCGCGGTCAGGCCGGGAACGACATCCTGATCGGCGGCCGCGGCCGCGACGAGCTGCGCGGGCACGCGGGCAACGACCGCCTCCGCGGCGGCCCGCACCGCGACCTCCTGATCGGCGGCCCGGGCAACGACCGGCTGAACGGTGGCCCCCAACCGGACACCTACCGCGCCGGTCCCGGCAACGACCGGATCAACGCGGTCGACGGCAAGCGCGACTGGATCGACTGTGGCCGCGGCATCGACCGCGTGCGAGCGGACCGCAAGGACCGCGTCGCCCGCAACTGCGAGGTCGTGACGCGCGTCTGAGCGCGCCAGGACATCCGAACGCGAAACGGGGCGCCCTCAAGGGCGCCCCGTTTTTCTTGTTGTCGCAGCACGTTTGTCTGTCTCTTAGCTGGTTATTAAGACTGTGACAGCAATCACACACAATCTGCTTACAGCCGCTTAACTCAGACGGCGCAAAAGCAGGAAACCCACAGCCGAGTTGCGCCCGGACGGCGGGCGCAAGCGGGGGAACCGATCGCGGCCAGCGTGCCGCACGGGGCGAATCGGGCGGTGATCCGCCTGTAGCGGTCGAGAGGCAGGAGGCCTGAGTCCGCGAGCCCGACAGCTAACCCCGCAGGCGACGACGAAAAGGACGGACAATTCAAATGCGACGAATTCGTGTGGGGCGCGTCCTCGCGATGCTCACGCTGGTGCCGGCCGCTGCGCTGGCCGTGTCCGCGCCGTCGTTCGGAGGGACCGAGCGAGCGGCGCACATGGACGCTGGCAAGCAGCAGGTGGGGTTCGGTAAGCGCGTGACGCTGCGCGGCAAGTTCCCGGACGCGCCGAACACCGCGATCGAGATCCGGTTCAAGCGGGCGGGCGCGGACGCGTTCCGCACGGTTCGCACCACCAAGACCGGCCCGCGCGGCGGCTACAACGTCCGCGTGAAGCCGCGGTCGACCGGCCACTGGCGGGCCGAGGTCGCCAACCCGCAGGACCTGCGGGTGGGGGAGGGGCAGCTCGCCCCGGGCGGCATCGACCTCGAGACCGGCACGCAGCGGATCCGCGTCAAGTCGAAGACCAAGGCGCGCCTGGCGCGGGCGAACGTCGTCCGGGGCGCCAAGGCCCGCGTGAAGGGGCGCGTGCTGCCCGCCACCCGCGGCCGCAAGATCGTGGTCCGCGTGGGCGGTAAGCGCTACACGACGCGCACGAACGCCAAGGGCAGGTTCTCGCGGGCGTTCCGCGTGAACGCGCCCGGCACCAAGAAGGTCCGCGTCGAGGCCAAGGGCGACCGGCGCGCGGCCGGCAGCAAGGACCGCGCTGGCAAGGTGACCGGCTTCCGGCCGGCCGCCGCGTCCTATTACGGGCCGGGCTTCTACGGCAACCGGACGGCTTGCGGCCAGACGCTCACGCCGGGGATGCTCGGCGTCGCGCACAAGACCATGCCGTGCGGGACGAAGCTCAAGCTGATGTACGGCGGCCGCGTCGTGCGCGTGCGCGTGATCGACCGCGGCCCGTACGCGGGCCACCGCGAGTTCGACCTGACCGAGGCGACCAAGCGCCGCATCGGGTTCGGCTCGACCGGCACGGTCTACAGCTCGCGCTAGAACCTCCTCCGCGAAGCCGGCGGGCCACGCGCGCGGCGTGCAAGCTGCGCGCGTGGCCCGTCGCGTTTTGCCGACCCGCAATAATCAGGGTGAGATGTCGCGCTCCGACGCCAAGAACCTCGAAGCGATCTCGAAGGCCATCGACAAGCACAACCAGACGTGCCCGTTCCCGCCGACCGAGATCCGCATGAACCCGTTCGAGGTCGAGCGCCTCGGGTGGGACGAGATCCGCGGGATCCCGATCGTCGGCGACCCCGGCATCTCGACCGGCCGCTTCCGCATCGTCTGCGCGAACGACGGCGACGGCCTGGACATCGAGGAGGTCGAGGCCGTGGGGCAGCCCATCGAGGTCGGCGCGCCGCCCGACCCGAGCCGCAGCTTCCCGGTCTAGGCGACGCGCTACGCCTTTGGCGCGCTAGCCGCACTTGGCGGGTCGCCCGCCCGGCGCAACGGTGCGCGCCCCCGCGTACCGGGACGCGGACACCGGCCGCCGGCGGGCCTAGAGGTTGAGGCCCAGATCCCGCGTGACCCGCTGCGCCCAGATGTTGAGCTCGGTGAAGCCGCCGCTCAGGATCAGCACGCCCATCGCGATCAGGATGCCGCCGCCGAAGGCGATGATCAGGCGGTAGTGGCGCTTGATGACGGCGAACGCCGCCGTCGCGCGCGAGAACGCGAGCGCGGTCAGCAGGAACGGGACCGCGAGCCCCAGCGAGTACACGGCGAGCAGGAACGCCCCGTAGAGCACCTCGCCCTGGATGCCCGCGAGCGTGAGCACGCCGCCGAGCGCTGGCCCCACGCAGGGCGTCCACGCGATCGAGAACGCGGCGCCGGCGACGATCGGCCCGCCCTTGCCGGCGCGCGCGACGAGCGCGTCGGGCCGCCACTCGCGGTTCAGCCGGTCGACGAACATCGTCGCGATGAAGAAGGCGCCCATCAGGATCAGCAGCACGGCGCCGACATCGGTGAGCAGATCCTGGTGGTCGCGCAGGGCCTGCCCCAGCGCGGTCGCGGTCAGGCCGAGCAGGATGAAGATCGTCGAGAACGAGGCGATGAAGAGCAGGCTGGGGCCGAGCACGCGGGTCCAGTGGGCCTCGTCGATCTCGGCGATGCTCACGCCGCTCACGGCCGAGAGGTAGCCGGGCACGAGCGGCAGCACGCAGGGAGAGACGAACGAGACGAGGCCCGCTAGGAAGGCGACCGGGACGTCAGCCCCAGAGATCGGATCCATCGCTGCCTCGGCTTAGTTGAGCGCGGCTGCCAAGCGTCGCCTGTGCTCGCGGGCGAGCGGGTGCTCGGGCCCGAGCTCGGTGAAGATCGCGATCATCACGCGGCGGATCCGGTCGCGGCGCTCCGCGTCGCCCTCCGCGGCGATCGCCTCCTGCAGGGACTCCAGGGCGCCGCCGGGGTCGTCGGCGTCCCAGCGCTCGAAGGCCGCGCGGATCCTCTCGCCCGCGTCGAGATCCTCCGCGAGATCGAGCCGGGCGAGCAGGCCGGAGGCGACGAAGTCGGACTCGGCGTGGGGGGTGAGCACCTCGCGGGCCTCGTCCGCGTCGCCGCGCCGCACCAGCAGCCGGCCGAGCGCGACGGCCGCACCCGCGTGCCGGGGGTCGCGCTCGAGCGCGGCGCGGAGCGACTCCTCGTCGCCGGCCTCGGCGAGCTTGTCGGCCTCGGAGGGCACGAAGCGGTCGAGGAAGCGCTCGATCTCGGCGGGCGGGATCGCGCCCACGAACTCGTCCGCGATCCGGCCGTCCTTGAAGACCTTGACTGCTGGGATGCCGCGCACGCCGAATGCCGCGGCGAGCATCTGGTTCGAGTCGACGTCGACTTTGGCCAGCTCGATCGCGCCGCCGCGCTTGCGGACGGCCTCCTCGAGGGCCGGGCCCAGCTGCCGGCAGGGACCGCACCACTCGGCCCAGAAGTCCACGACGACCGGTACCTCGCGGGAGCGGTTGACGACCCGCTCCTCGAAATCGGCCTCGGCGACGTCGAAGATCACACAAGCGAGGTTAGCCAAAGGGGCCTGCTGGCCATAATTGGCCGCGTGGACGATTCCCTCCGCGGCAAGCTGCTGATCGCCTCGCCGACGCTCGCCGACCCGAACTTCGCGCGCACCGTCGTGCTCATCACCGAGCACAACGAGGACGGCGCGATGGGGATCGTGCTCAACCGGCCGTCGGACATGCAGGCGAGCGAGGTCGTGCCCGCGCTAGCCGAGCTGACCGGCGACGACCCGCTGTTCGTAGGCGGACCCGTCCAGCCCGAGGCGATCGTCCTGCTCGCGGAGTTCAGCGACCCGAGCGCTGCCGCCTGGATCGTCGTCGCGGACGTCGGCCTGGCTTCGGCCGAAACCGACTTGGATGAGCTCCTCGGCAAGGTCCGCCGCGGCCGCCTTTACGCGGGGTATTCCGGCTGGGCGGCGGGCCAGCTCGAGGCCGAGATGGAGCTCGAGTCGTGGATCGTCGAGCCGCCGCTGCCCACGGAGCTGTTCCCGGACGACCCGGAGTCGCTTTGGAGTGACGTGCTCGAGCGCAAGGGCGGCAGCTACGCGCTCGTCGCGCGCATGCCGGAGGATCCCTCGCTCAATTAGCTGCCGGCGCAATACCGGGGCAAGATCCGCGCCAAGCTGCGCGTGCGCGCGAGCGGGCCCACGGGCCAGGAGCGCGTGCGGGTGCGCGTCGTGCGGATCGCCCCAGGGTGATCGTGGACAGCGCCGCGCTCGTCGCGGGCACGCAGGGCGGCCCGTAGCTCAGCTAACGGTCAACCGGCGGGGATCGCCGTGACGAACGCGCGGGCACGCTCGGTGATGAGCCCGAAGTCGCCTGCGGCGATCGCGCTCGACGGGCACAGCTCGCCGCCGGCGCCGACCGCGGCCGCGCCTGCCTCGAGGAACGCGCTGACCTCGGCCGGGCCGATGCCGCCCGTAGGCACGAACGAAG
>PKER01000284.1 GCA_002919115.1 bacterium | reverse complement strand
CCTCGCGCAGGCCGCCGCGCTCATGCCTGGGGTCTCGCGCAACGGCGCGACGCTCACCGCCGCCCGCGCGCGGCGGTTCTCCCGCGAGCAGGCGAACCTGCTCTCGCGCACCGTGGCGCTGCCGGTGATCGTGGGCGCGGTCGCGCTCAAGGGGGTGCGGCTGCGCCGCCGCGGGATCGCGAAGGGCACCGGGAAGCAGCTCGCGGTCGGCGCCGCCGCCTCGTTCGTCTCGACGCTGGCCTCCCAGCGGCTCATCCGGCTGGTCGAGCGCGACCGGGCGCTGTGGCCTTACGCGGCCTACCGGCTCTGCCTGGCCGCCGCGATTGTGGTCAAACTGAAGCGGTGAGCCAGGACGCGTACGCAAGGGCCGGCGTGAGCCAGCGCGCCGCCGATCGGGCGGTGAGCGCGCTCGTCGCGCACCTTTCGCGCATCGACACGGGCAAGCCCTCGCGCGTGGTCGACCTGCCCGGGCACTACGCGAGCGTGCTGCGCATCGACGAGCGCACCGGGGTCGCGTTCGGCACCGACGGGGTCGGCACGAAGATGCTCGTCGCCGAGCGGCTCGGACGCTTCGACACGATCGGGATCGACTGCATCGCGATGAACGTCAACGACCTGATCTGCGTGGGCGCCGAGCCGATCGCGCTGGTCGACACGATCCTCTGCGCGACCGCGGACGCCGAGGTGATCGGCGAGATCGGCAAGGGGCTGCGGGCCGGCGCCGAGCTGGCCGGGATCGAGATCCCGGGCGGCGAGATCGCGCAGGTGGGCGACGTGGTGAGCGGCTGGGAGCTCACCGGCAGCGCGATCGGGCTGGTCGCGCTCGACGAGATCGTGACCGGCGAGCGCATCGCGCCCGGGGACGTGCTGATCGGCCTGCCCTCGAGCGGCCTGCACTCCAACGGCTACACGCTCGCCCGCAAGGTGCTGGTCGGCATCCCGCTCGACGACGAGCGCCTGGGCCGCCCGCTCGGCGACGTCCTGCTCGAGCCGACGGCGATCTACGTGCGCGCGGTCCTCGAGCTCCTGCGCTCCGACGTCGACGTGCGCGGGCTCGCGCACATCACCGGCGACGGGCTCAACAACTTACTGCGCCTCTCGCGCGCGGTGGGCTACGAGATCACCGACCCGCTGCCCGTGCCGCCGATCTTCGGCCTGATCCAGGAGGTCGGCGGGGTCGACGACGAGGAGATGTACGAGGTCTTCAACATGGGCCTCGGCTTCGTCTGCATCGTGCCCTCCGCCGACGCCGACGCGGCCTGTGAGCTGCTCGCCCGCCACCACCCCGGCACGCGGGTCGTGGGGCGCGTCACCGACCGGGCCGGTAGCGTTGAGCGCCGCTGATGCTGATCGCGATCCTGATCTACGAGAAGCTCACGGCGCTCGATGCGGTCGGGCCGTACGAGGCGCTCGCCCACATCCCCGGCGCCGAGGTGATCATGGTCGCCCCGCGCGAGGGCGCCGTCATCACCGACACCGGCAACCTCGCGCTCGTCGCGGGGGGGACCACGGCCGACATCGCCGCCGCCGACGCCCTCATCGTCCCCGGCGGCGAGGGCAACCGCGTGCTCCTCGACGACGAGCGGCTGCTCGGCTGGATCCAGCGCGTGCACGAGCACACGCGCGTCACGGCCTCGGTGTGCACCGGCGCGCTCCTGCTCGGCGCCGCCGGGCTGCTGGAGGGCAGGCGCGCGACCACCCACTGGGCCTACCGCGACGAGCTGCCGAAGTACGGCGCGACCCCCGTGGCCGAGCGCGTCGTCCGCGACGGCAAGGTGGTCACCGCCGCCGGCGTCTCCGCCGGCATCGAGCTCGGCCTCACCGTCGCCGCGGAGCTCTTCGGCGAGGACGCCGCCAAGGCCGCCGAGCTGGGCATCGAGTACGACCCCAAGCCCCCGTTCGGCACCGGCTCCCCGGAGCGCGCCCCGGCGGAGATCGTCGAGGCCGTGCGCGAGCTGGAGCGCGGCTGATCCCGCATCGCGAGTTCGCGGTCCGGCGCTACGCCGTCTCCCAGAGCTCCCCGCCCAGCACGGGGACGGGGCGCAGGCGCCACTCGCGGGCGAGCGACCAGAGCTCCGCGCGCGCGACCGGGGCGGGCAGGCCGGTGATCTCCTCGACCTCGCGGGTCGCCACGCGGCCGAAGCGCTCGACGACCTCCATGACGCCGGGCTTGCCCGCGTTCGCCGGCTCCGCGCCGGCGGCGATCGCGGCGGCGCGCCAGGCCTCGTAGTCCGCGCGCCCGTACACGGCGTGGCGCTCACCGCCCTCGGCGACGAAGACCAGCGCCGGGAAGGCGAGCCGCTCGCGGCCCTCGGTCTCGGCGACCGCGCCCTCCACCGCGCGCGCCTCGTCGGGGATCGTGCGCACCTCGTCGAGGTCGTAGCCGAAGCGCTCGAGCGCGTCGTTGGACTGGGCGTCGATGCGGAAACGCTGCGCGTCGATCCCGGCGGGCTCCGCCACGGCGACGAGCGCCTCCAGGTTGTCCGCCTTGCGGCGCTCGAGCATGATCGCCTCGCGCAGGCGGCGCAGGTACCGGTAGGCCGCGTCGGGGCCCTGGTCCTGGGCCGCCTTCACCGCGATGCACGCCGGGTACGTCGAGGAGAGCGGCGCCACCCGCCAGATCCTCGGATCGACCGGCATCCCGGTCTGCGCGCTGACCTCGAGCCAGTGCGCCATCAGGTCGGCGTATGGGTCGGAGCCCGCGCCGATGCCCCCGTCGCTGTCCCGGTACTCCGGGCCGTAGGATCGAGCGAGGCCACCCAGGACGAACCGGAAGCGCAGGCCATCCCCGAACTCCCACATCAACCGCCGCAGCTTCGGCTCGGCGCCCCACGACCAGGCGCAGGCTGGATCTGTCAGGTAGCGGACTTCGACGGTCATCGTGCAGGGATGCGCCCGGCCGGCGAGGTCTTGGGCGCGTGTCGAAAAATAGGCTGTTGAGGCTTCGATGAGCGCTGACGCACCGCAACAGGGACTCGGGACGGGCCTGGTCGGCACCGTTTTGTCGGACCGTTACCGGCTCGACGGCAAGCTCGGCAGCGGCGGCATGTCGACCGTCTATCTCGCCACCGACCTCACCCTGGAGCGGCAGGTCGCGGTCAAGGTCCTGCACCGCGAGATGTCGGGGCAGCCCGACCAAGAGGAGCGCTTCCGGCGCGAGGCCCGGGCGGTCGCGCAGCTCTCGCACCCCAACGTGGTCGCCGTGATCGACGCGGGCGAGGACCACGGGCGCCCCTACATCGTCTTCGAGTACGTCCCCGGCGAGACGCTCAAGCAGCGCATCGAGCGCCTCGGGCGCCTGCCGCTGGACGAGGCCGCCGCCTACGCGATCGAGATCGGCCGCGGCCTGCAGGCGGCGCACGCCCTGAACATGGTGCACCGCGACGTCAAGCCGCAGAACGTCCTCATCGACCCGGAGGGGCGCGCCAAGGTCACCGACTTCGGCATCGCGCTGTCGCTCGACTCGGACGGCCTCACCAAGACCGGCCGCGTGCTCGGCACCACCGACTACGTCTCGCCAGAGCAGGCGATGGGCAAGGAGATCGACGCCCGCTCGGACATCTACTCGCTCGGCATCGTCCTCTACGAGATGCTGATCGGCGACGTGCCGTTCAAGGCGGAGACGGTCGTCGGCGTCGCCATGAAGCACGTGAACGAGGAGGTCCCGGACGTGCAGCGTCGCCGCCCGGGGGTCTCCTCGGCCCTCGCCGCCGTGGTCGACCGGGCCACGCAGAAGGAGCCGCGCAAGCGCTACCCCGACGTGGCCGCGATGGTCGCCGACCTGGAGGCCGCGCTCGAGGTCGAGGTGGCGCGCGCCGGCGGCGCGGGCGGCGAGGCGACCACCGTGCTCGACTCGGTGCCGGAGCGCCAGCGGCTGCTCACACCCCGCCGGGCCTCGGTCGCGGGCACGCTGCTCGTGCTCGTCGGCGTGATCGCGGCGCTCCTCTTCGTCAGCCTCGGCAACGAGGACCGCGGGCCCCAGCGCGCGGCGGGCAACGACCAGGGCGCCGAGCCGAGCACGACGCGGATCGAGCTCGTCTCCGCCCGGGACTTCGACCCGCAGGGCGACAACCAGGAGCACCCCACCGAGGTCGAGCTGCCCTTAGACGGCGACCCGGCGACCGCGTGGTCGACCGAGACCTACGACGCCGCGCCGGTGATCGCCGACGCCACCGGCGGCGAGAAGACCGGCGTGGGCCTCGTGGTCGAGGCCAGCGAGCCGTTCACGGCCGCGACGCTCGAGATCGGCACCGCCAAGCCCGGCTTCAGCGGGCAGGTCTACGCCGCCCCGCCCGGCACCCCGCCCAAGGACCTCGCGGGCTGGGGCGAGCCGGTCGCCGAGTTCAACGCCGCCGAGGAGAGCAACAGCGTCGCGCTCGAGCTGGGCGGCGAGGCCCAGTGGGTCCTCATCTGGATCACCTCGCTCACCGAGAACGAGGACGGCGGCTACTCCGCCTCGATCAGCGAGCTCGCGCTCTCGGACTGAGCGCGGCTCGGCCTGCCTAGAACTCGTAGGAGCGCTCGCGCTCGTGCCGCTCGACGGCGAGCCGCACGAGGCGGTCGCAGAGCTGCGGGTAGGACACGCCGCTCGCCTCGAACAGCTTCCCGAACACGCTCGTCGAGGTGAACCCGGGGATCGTGTTGATCTCGTTGACGAGCAGCTCGCCCGACCCCTCCAGGTAGAAGAAGTCGCAGCGCGCCATGCCGCGCCCGTCGATCGCGCGGTACACGCGCGCCGCCAGCTCGCGGACGCGGGCGATCGCCTCCTCGCCGATCGGCGCGGGCACGCGGAGCTGCATCCCGCCCTCCGTGTACTTGGCCTCGTAGTCGTACCACTCGTGGCCCACGGTCACGATCTCCCCCGGCAGGGACGTCTCGGGCTCCTCGTTGCCGATCACCGAGCACTCCACCTCGCGCCCCTCGGCGTGCGCCTCGACGATCACGCGCGGGTCGTGCCGACGCGCCTCCTCGACCGCCGCGTCGAGGTCGGCCAGGTCCTCCACGCGCGAGATGCCGACGCTCGAGCCGAGCCGCGAGGGCTTCACCCACACGGGCGTGCCGAATGACGCGACGCGCTCGCGCCAGCCGGGCTCGCCCACCTCGCAGAAGTCCACCTGCGGGATCCCGTGGAAGGCGAGCAGGCGCTTGCAGACGAGCTTGTCCATCGCCACGGCCGCGCCCAGCACCCCCGGGCCCGCGTACGGGATGTCCAGGCACTCCAAGAGGCCCTGGACGGTGCCGTCCTCGCCGAACGGGCCGTGCAGCACGGGGAACGCGACGTCCGCGCCGGCGAGCCCGCCGGCCGGGCGCAGGTCGAGCTCCTCGCCGTCCATGAGCCAGCGGCCGTCGCGCTCGATCACGATCCGCACGACCTCGTGCCCGGCCTGCTCGAGCCCGGCGGCCACCGACTCGCCCGAGCTCAGCGAGACGTCGTGCTCGCTCGAGCGGCCGCCGCTGATCACCGCCACCTTCATCGGCGCCTCCAGGCCGCCGCGCGCGGCGAGGCGTCGTCGGCGGAGACGTCGTCGTCGGGCGGCGGCTCAGGCGGGACGTACTCGCCCACGTAGATGGTCACGCGGTCGCCCGACTTGATCCTGGTGCCCGGGCTCGGCGCCTGGTCCAGCACCCGGCCGTCCTGAGAGCGCACGTTCGTCTCCTGCCTGCGGATCTCCACGTTGGTCACGCCGCGGTCGCGCAGGGTATTGATCGCGGTGCGCTCGGGCTGGCCGACCACGTTCGGCACCCGCACCGACCCGGCCCCGGTGGAGACGACGATGGTCACCTCGCTGCGCGGGCGGATCTCGGTGCCGGGGGCGGGGCTCTGGTCGATCACCGTGCCCTCCGGCTCGTCCGCGTCCCTGGTCTCCACGTTCGGGATCAGGCGCGCCTCGCGGATCGCCGTCTCGGCGTCCGCCTCGTCGAGGCCGACCACGTCGGGAACGGGCACCAGGTTCGCGCCCTGCGAGACCAGCATCACGACCACGGACTGGCAAGCTACCTGTTCGCCCGCCGGGGGCTCGGTCCGCACCACGCGCCCCGGGTCGACCCGGTTCGAGAAGACCTCGCGCTGGTCGGCCTGAAGCTGGGCGTCCTTGAGGCGGGACGCGGCGCGGTCGACCCGCATGCCCGCCAGGTTCGGCACGGCTACCTGGCTGCCGATGCTGACGTGGATCGTGACCGTCGAGCCCTTGTCGGCGTTCGTGCCGCCCGCCGGGTCCTGCTCGACCACCGTGCGCGGCTCGTCGCAGCTCTCGAAGGTGCGCGGCGCGACGTCGAAGCCGGCCTCGCGCAGCAGGCGCTCGGCGCGGTCCTGCTTGAAGCCCACCACGGCCGGCACGCGCACCTGCTCGGCGCGGGTGAGCGCCCAGACGGCGACGCCGATCAACAGCGCGAGGATCACCCCGAGCGCGATCAGCTTGCGGCGCGTCCAGAACTCGCGCTTGGGCGCGGGCTCCGGCGGGGGCGGCGGGG
>PKER01000244.1 GCA_002919115.1 bacterium | reverse complement strand
CGCTCGAGGCGCTCGTCGTGGGCTCGCCGGGCGCGCAGGCGTTCGCCGAGCGCGAGCTGCGCGGCATCGACGGCCCCGACTCCCGCTCCCGGCGGCTGCGCGAGACCCTCCGCGCGTACTTCGCCGCGGGCCAGAACGCGAGCGCCGCGGCGGCGATGCTCGGCGTGCACGAGCACACGGTCGCCTACCGGCTGCGGACGATCGAGGAGCGCATCGGGCGCCCGGTGAACGCCCGCCGCGCCGAGCTCGAGACGGCCCTGCGCGTCCACGAGCTGCGCGACTGACGCCGAGGCGGGCGAATGCGGCGGCGGCTTCTGACCGGGGCGGCGGCCCGGGTCGCCGCGCTCGCCGCCCCGCGCTGATCCTCAGGCGGCGCGCTCGGGCGCGGCGCGGGCCACGGCCGACCGGATTTGGGCGCATCCCACAAACGGCGCCCGCGCGCTTATCCCATTCGCCGATGCCCGCACCGGGCCCGCCGCGTTAGCGTCGCGCACGGGACGGGCTACGGACAGGAGGAGAGAGTTGGCCGAGCGCAACCCGAGGGTGCTGGCGATCGACGCCGGCGGCACGATGACCGACACGTTCATCGTCGACGAGGCGGGCTCGTTCGTGGTCGGCAAGGCGCAGACCACGCCCGAGGACGAGTCCGTCGGCTTCATGGAGTCCGCGCGCGACGCGCTCGAGCAGTGGGACTCGAGCCCCGAGGAGGCGTTCCCGAGGATCGCGTCGGGGATCTACTCGGGCACGGCGATGCTCAACCGCCTGCTCGCGCGCACCGGCAGGCGCGTGGGGGCGATCGTCACCGCGGGGCACGAGGACTACCTGCGGATCGAGCGCGGCATCCAGACGTACCTCGGGTTCTCCTACTCGGACCGCCTGCACCTGGCGACCCACCACCACAACGAGCCGATCGTCCCGCGCGAGCTGATGAAGGGCGTGCGGGGCCGCATCGACGTGATGGGCAACGAGGTGCTGCCCCTGCGCGAGGAGGACGTGCGCGCCGCCGCTGCCGAGCTGCTCGACGCGGGCGTCGAGGGGATCTGCGTCTGCCTGCTGTGCAGCTACCGCAACGCCGAGCACGAGATCCGCGCCGCCGAGATCGTCGAGCAGGTGAAGGCCGAGCGCGGCCTGAACGGTGAAGTTCCGGTCTACCTCTCGTCGGAGCTCTACCCGCTGCGCCGCGACCTGCCCAGGCTGAACACGACGCTGATCGAGGCGTACGCGGCCGAGCCCTCGCGGGGGATGATGCAGCGCGTCCGCGAGGCGACCAAGGCGGCGGGCGCCGGGTTCGAGCTGCGCGTGATGGCCTCGCACGGCGGGACGATCGCGATCGACGCCAAGGAGCTTGCGACGACGCTCGTCTCGGGGCCGATTGGCGGCGTGGTCGGCGGGCAGGCGCTCGCCGAGCGCCTGGGCCTGGACAACGTCCTGTGCACGGACATCGGTGGGACGTCGTTCGACATCGCCCTGATCACCGACGGGCGCTACGAGATCACGCCGACGCCCGACATCGCCCGCTTCCTGCTCAACATGCCGCTCGTGCGGATCGACTCGCTGGGCGCGGGCACCGGGTCGTTCGTGCGCGTGAACCCGAACTCGAACCGCCCCGAGCTCGGCCCGGACAGTGCCGGCTCGCGGATCGGGGTGAGCTGGCCGGAGAGCGGGCTCGACACGGTCTCGGTCACGGACCTGAACGTGGTGCTGGGGCGCGTGAACCCGGACTACTTTCTGGGCGGCGCCGTGAAGCTCGACCCCGAGCGCGCCCGCCACGCCGTCCGGCGCCAGATCGCCGACCCGCTCGGCCTCGACGTGGTCGACGCCGCCGCGGGCGTGATCGAGCTGTTCGAGCAGACGCTGCGCAACGAGGCGGTCGGGCGCATCCTCGGCAAGGGCTACTCCCCGGCCGACTACGCGCTGCTCTGCTACGGCGGCGGCGGCCCGCTGCACGTCGCGGGATACACCGAGGGCGTCGCCTACCGCGACGTGCTCGTGCCGGCGTGGGCGGCGGGGTTCTCGGCGTACGGGTGCGCGTGCGCCGACTTCGAGTACCGCTACGACCAGACGGTCGACCTGCCGATCCTGCCGACGGCCGACGACATGGAGAAGGCCGGCGTCGGCTTCATGGTCACCGGCGCCTGGCAGGGGCTCGAGGAGCGCGTCGCCGCGGAGTTCGAGAAGTCGGGGATCGACCGCGAGCGAATCCGCTTCACCCACGCGGTGCGCATGCAGTACTACGGCCAGCTCAACGACCTCGAGATCGTCTCGCCGTTCCACTCGATGGAGGAGGGCGAGCACGTCGACGCGCTGATCGAGGCGTTCGAGGAGGCCTACTCGCGGGTGTACGCGCGCTCGGCGCGCTCGCCGGAGCTGGGCTACCTGATCACCCAGGCGATCGTGCAGGGCTCGGTCGAGGTGGAGAAGCCGGCCCTGCCCGAGCTGCCCGAGGTCTCGGGCTCGCCGCCGGTGAGCTCGACGCGCAAGGTGCGCTGGCGCGAGGGCGAGGCCGAGACCGCGATCGTGATGCTCGAGGACGTGCGCGCCGGGCACGTGATCGAGGGCCCGGCGATCGTCGAGCACTCGGCGACGACGTTCGCGATCCCCCCGGGGCGCACGGCGCGCCTCGACTCACACCAGATCTTCCACCTGTCGGCCGCGGCCGGAGAGGAGGCGTAGGCGATGGCGGTTGTGCACGAGACGCAGGGGACGGCGCGCGCGGCGCGCCCGATCGGCTGGGACGGCAGGCGGCTCGACGAGATGCTCGCCGAGTCCGAGCGGCTGTTCCGGGAGACCGGGGCGTACGCCGGGCTCACAGGCGAGCTCGAGCTGATGCGCTCCGACCCGATCGGCTACGAGAAGCTGTTCTCGCGGATCCGCGGCGGGCTGGTCTCGGCGCGCGAGACGGCGCTCAACATCTCGGCCTCCCCGATCGTCCGCGAGCTGGGCGAGCTCTGCTTCGCGCTGTACACGCCGGAGGGCGACTCGATCGCGCTCTCGACGGGGATCATCGTCCACGTCCACACGATGTCGGACGCGATCAAGTGGATGATCCGGCAGGGGTACGAGGACAACCCCGGCATCCGCCCCGGCGACATCTTCGCCAACAACGACCCGACGATCGGCGACGTCCACAACGCCGACGTGCAGACGTTCGTGCCGATCTTCTGGGAGGGCGAGCTGGTCGCGTGGGCGGGCGGCGTCACGCACGTGCTCGACATCGGCGCCTCGACGCCTGGCGGCGTGCCCGTCGGGCCGACGCACCGCCTCGACGACGGCATCGACCTGCCTTGCGTGAAGATCGGCGAGAACGACGAGATCGCCCGGTGGCACCTGGAGCGCTGCCGCAAGCAGACGCGCGCGCCCATGTACTACCTGCTCGACGAGCGCACCAGGCTCGCGGGCTGCCACATGATCCGCGACGCGGTCGAGCGGATCATCCGCGAGGAGGGGATCGACCGCTTCAAGCGCTTCTCGCGCGAGGTGATCGAGGAGGGGCGCCGCTCGTTCAAGTCGCGGATCCGCGAGATGACGGTGCCGGGGCGCTACCGGGCGGCGTCGTTCATGGACAACACCTACGCCGACAAGGTCCAGCTGCCGGCGCGGGCGCGGCGCGACTTCCTCATGCACGCGCCGTTCGAGGTGCGGATCGGCGGCGACGGCGAGTACGAGCTCGACCTCGACGGCTCCTCGGCGTGGGGCTGGCACTCCATGAACTGCACGCCGTCGGCGATGCAGGGCGCGATCTGGGTGATGTTCACGCAGACGCTGATCTGCAACGACAAGGTGAACGACGGCGCCTACTTCGCGGTCAGGACGAACTTCCCGGAGGGGTCGATCGCGAACCTGGGCGACGCTGAGGGCTCGACGGGCATCTCGTGGGCGTTCCTGCAGCCGGCGTTCACCGGGTACCCGCGCACGCTGTCGCGGGCGCTGCAGGCGCGCGGGTTCATCGAGGAGGTGATCGGCTCCTACTCGGTCTCCGGCAACGTCATCCAGGGCGGCGGGATCGACCAGTACGGCAACTCCTCGGCGATCATGAACTTCGAGATCGCCGCGCAGGGCATGGGCGCGAAGTACGTGCTCGACGGGACCGACACGTGCGCCGCGATGTTCAACCCCGAGGGCGACGCCGGCGACGTGGAGATGTGGGAGCTGATCTGCCCGATGGTCTACCTGTCGCGGCGGATCAAGGCCAACACCGCGGGGCCGGGGCGCCACCGCGGCGGGTCGAGCTTCGAGTCGCTGCACATGATCTGGAACACGCCGTTCTGGGAGCTCCAGAACCTGGGCACGACGCGGCTGTTCACCTCGCAGGGGATCTTCGGCGGCTATCCCGGGTCGGTCGCCTACATCCACAACATCAAGCGCAACAACCTGCGCGAGCTGGCGGAGAGGGGGGAGGCGTACCCGGTCGCCGACGGGCGCTTCGACGAGCCCGAGCTGATGGCGATCGACGGCGAGCGGACCTACAAGCTCGACAACTTCACGCTGCTCGAGCCGTTCGAGTCCGGCGACCTCTACCTCTCGGTGATGAAGGGCGCCGCCGGGCTCGGCGACCCGCTGGAGCGCAGGCCCGAGGACGTGCGTCGCGACGTCGAGGAGGGGCACCTGCTGCCCGAGTACGCGGAGCGCATCTACGCGCTCTCGGACCGCGACGCGGCGCGCCGGCGGCGGCTCGAGCGCGCCCGGCCGTTCCGCGAATGGTGGGCCGAGCAGCGAGAGCGGGTGCTCGCGGGCGACATCATCGAGCCGGTCAAGGTCGGCTACGAGGAGTCCATGAAGCTCTCGCCGCGCTGGGCAGCGGAGTTCCGCGGGTTCTGGGACCTGCCGGAGGACTTCACCTTCGGCGTGCCGACCCCGACGCTGCCGCCCGGGCTGCAGGCGCAGCCGGGCAAGGTCACGCCGGCCGAGTCGGCCGCGGAGTTCCTGGCCTCCTCGCGCGTCGAGCGCGTGGAGATGCCGAGGCCCGCGAGCGGGAGCACCCTCGAGCCGGAGACGCTCGCCGCGCTCTACGACGAGAAGCTCTCGCGGCGCGAGATCAAGGAGATCCAGTCGGGCTACAAGGACCCGGACCGCTTCGACAAGTGGGTGGCGCTCCTGCAGGAGCGCGTCGAGTGGGACGACCCGATCGTGCTTCCCGTCGGGGAGGGGCTGAACGTGGTTCGCCGGCGCTCCGACGGGGAGCTCGTGATCCGCACCGACGCGGGCCACGACTTCTGCCGGGCGGACGAGAACTGGAAGCTCTACGCGCCGATCTTCGTACGCGACACCGACGAGCTCCTCGAGGAGATCTACCCGCGCATGGCGCACTGCGACCCCGAGTGGATGGAGCTGCGGGAGTTCTACTGCCCGGTCTCGGGGCGCCTGCTCGAGGTGGAGGCCGTGCCGCCGGGCTACCCGGTCGTCCACGACTTCCTGCCGGACATCGAGGGGTTCTACCGCGGCTGGCTGGGGCGGGAGGTGCCGTAATCGGCCGCCGGCCGCCGGTTCCGAGCCCCAGCTGCCGGCCTGTGGTCGTCGGTCGCCCTTCGCTTGCGCGTGGGCTGCGGACCGGTCGGGTTCGGCGCGCAGTGCCTGACGCCTTCCCGGACCCGGTGAGCTGTGGCCCGGGCGTGGACCCGTGGACGACGCCGACCCGGCCGACAGCTGGTCGGCTGCGAGTAGGCCGGTCCGGAAACCGGCCGGTCATTCCAGCGCGAGCGCCGGCTCCGCGGATGCCCGCGGGCGGGTCCGCCAGGCCTCGAAGGCCGCCAACAGCGCCAGCGCCCCGACGGCGGCGCCGAAGATCTCGAACGTGAGCTCCATGCCGAGCGGCGCGACGAGGGCGCCCGCCAGCACGGCGGGCACCGAGATCGCCAGATACGCGACGACGTAGAACGCCGACATCACCGCCGCGCGGCTGTCCAGCGGGATCGCCGCGGACAGCGCGCGCAGCGCCCCGAGGAAGGCCACGCCGAACCCGGCTCCGACGAGCGCCGACCCGGCGATCAGCACGGCGCTCGAGCCGGTCGAGGCCGACAGGGAGATCAGCGCGAGGCCGGCCGCCAGGGCCACCGAGCCGAGGCAGGCGCCCAGCCAGGGAGCCGTCCGTCCGCAGGCGAGCTGCGCGAGCGCGCCGCAGGCGCCCACGACGAACACGGGGATCCCCGCCACGAGGTGGTTGCCGGACTCAAACAGGCTCGCGGCGAGCTGGGGGCCGAGGGCCAGAAACAGCCCGCCGATCGACCACGACGAGAGCACGCCGAGGCTCGCGACGACGAACGGCCGGCGTGCCTCGGCGGGGACGCGCGGGCGCTGCGGGGTGAGGCGCAGGCGGCCCGGCCGGGCCACCGGCTCGGGCATACGCAGGGCGCCCGCGAACGCGGCCAGAAGAAGCGCCAGCAGCACGGCGTAGGGCAGCACCCGCGGGGCCGGCAGCAGCTCGACGAGCGCCGCGCTCACCAGCACGCCGAGGCCCATGCCCATCGCGCTGGCGACGCCGTTCG
>PKER01000245.1 GCA_002919115.1 bacterium | reverse complement strand
CGGCGCAGGCGGGTGCGCTTGCCCGGGTTCAGCGTCTCGAGGAGTGACTTCTGCTGGGTTGCTGTGGTGAGTTCCATGCCTAGACGAACGTCCTCTCTGGTTTGTGGGTGGGCGTCTGCGGATAATAGGCCGCAGCGCGTGTCCCGAGCGCGCGGAGATCCATGCTCGAGCACGCCTTCAACGAACCGCCCTTCACCGTCGGCATCGAAGAGGAGCTGATGCTCCTCCGGGCCGATTCGCTGGACCTCGCGCAGGAGATCGAGGCGATCCTCGAGGCGGTCCCGCCCGAGGCGCAGGGGCAGGTGAAGCCCGAGCTCATGCAGTCGGTGCTCGAGATCGCGACCAAGCCCTGCGCGGGGGTGAAGGAGGCGGGGGAGGAGCTGCGCCGGCTGCGCACCCTCGTCGCCGAGCTCGCCGCCGAGCGGGGGCTCTTGGTTGCCGCCGCCGGCACGCACCCGTTCGCGCGCTGGGAGGACCAGCTCATCGTCGACCGGCCGCGCTACGCGGAGCTCATCGCCGAGCTCGGCCACATCGCCCGGCAGGAGCTCATCTTCGGCACCCACGTGCACGTCGCGATCGAGGGCGCGAACCGCGCGATCTACGTCGCCGACGGCATCCGCCGCTACCTGCCGCTCCTGCTCGCGCTCTCGGTCAACTCCCCGTTCTGGCGCGGCGCGGCGACGGGGATGATGTCCTCGCGCATCCCGATCTTCCGCGGCTTCCCGCGGCAGGGCATCCCGCCGCACTACGGCACCTGGGAGATCTACTCCCACCGCGTGAACACGATGGTGCGCAGCGGGGCGATCGAGGACTACACGTACCTGTGGTGGGACGTCCGCCCGCACCCGCGCCTGGGCACGGTGGAGACCCGGATCTGCGACCAGCAGACGAGCGTCGAGAACACGCTCGCGCTCGCGGCGCTCACCGTGTCGCTCGCCCGCCGCCTGAGCAAGCTCTACGACGCCGAGGAGCCGCTCGTCGAGTACCCGACCGAGCTCATCGACGACAACAAGGTGCGCGCCGCCCTGCGGGGCATGGAGGGCCAGCTCGTCGACTTCCGCGCGGGGCACCACGTGCCCGCGCCCGAGCTGGCCGAGCGCCTGCTGGAGGAGCTGGGCACCGACGCCTCCGAGCTGGGCTGCGCGCCGATGCTGGAGGCCGTCTGGGACATCCTCGCCACCGGCACCGGGGCCAGGCGCCAGCTCGCCTCCTGGGACAACCACCACGACCTGCGCCGGCTGACGCGCGAGCTGGTCATCCCGGAATCGCGCTGAAAGCCGCGGCGTTCGTTGGTCGAGACGGCGGGGTAGGGGTATCCTCGGCTCAAGATGGGCACGCCGGAGCTCAGCGTCGTTTGTCGCAACTGCGGCTCGGAGGTGAGCCCGTATGTGACCGAGTGCCCTTACTGCGGGACCCGCCTGCGCAAGCGCGCCCCGAAGCTCGAGCGCGAGGGTGACGAGATCAGGGTCCGCGAGGGGCGGCGCGAGCGGCGCCTGCGCAAGTCGGCCGAGCGCCGGGAGCGGCGCCTGGCCCGCGCCGAGCGGCGCGGGGAGCTGCTCGGCAAGCCCCTCGCCACCGGCGCGGTCATCCTGGCGTCGGCGATCACCTACGTGCTCGTGGCCGCCACCAACCTGACCGTCCACGACCTGGGCGCGATCGTGGGCCCGGTGGGGGACGAGTTCTGGCGCTACGCGGCCGCCCCGTTCGTCTACGACGACGCCGGCTACTTGTTCGTCTGCGGGGTGGCGATCGCGATCTTCCTGCCGCCGCTGGAGCGGCGCTTCGGCAGCCTGCTCGCGCTCGCGTTCGTGATCGTCGTCGGCGCGGTTGGCGCGCTCGCGGCGGAGCGCCTTGCGATCGAGCTCGGGAGCGGCCTGCCGCTGGTCGCCGGCGGCAACGCGGTCGCCCTCGGCCTGATCGCCGCCTACGTCGTGGCGCGCGAGGCGGCCCGGCGCGCGCATCCCGAGAACGCCTACGACCCGGTCGCGGTCGGGGTGGCCGCGACCGTGGTGCTGCTCCTGCCGCTGTTCGAGGAGATGGCCGACCCGTGGGCGGCCCTCGCGGGCGCTATCGTGGCTGGCCTTCTGCTCTTCGCCGCGCGGAGGAGGACCCCCGTTTGAGCAAGTTCACGCCCCTCGACGAGGGGCTGCATCGCTACATGGTCGAGCACGGCGCTCGCCAGGATCCGCTGCTGGAGCGGATCGAGCGCGACGCCCTGGCGATGGGCTCGCTGGCCTCGATGCAGATCGCGGCCGACCAGGGCGCGTTCATGACCCTGCTCGCGCGCGCGATCGGTGCGCGCGAGGCGCTCGAGATCGGCACGTTCCTCGGCTACTCGGCGATCTGCATCGCGCGCGGCCTCTCTGACGGCGGGCGGCTTCTGTGCTGCGAGCTCAGCGAGGAGTACGCCGAGCGGGCGCGCGGCAACATCGCCGACGCCGGCCTCTCCGACCGGGTTGAGATCAGGGTCGGCCCGGCGCTGGAGACGGTGCGCTCGCTGCCCGCCGAGGAGCGGTTCGACCTCGTCTTCATCGACGCCGACAAGAAGACCTACCCGGACTACTACGAGGAGGCCCTGGCGCGCACCCGGCCGGGCGGGCTGATCCTGCTCGACAACGTGCTCGCCGCGGGCTACATCAACGCGCCCGACGACGAGGTGCCGGAGGAGCGCCGCGAGTCCGTCGCCGGCCTGCGGGCCACGAACGAGCTGGTCGCCGGCGACGAGCGCGTGGACACGGCGATGGTCGGCATCGCGGACGGCATCCTCATCGCGCGCAAGCGATGAGCCGCGCCGACAAGCTCGCGCTGCAGCACCGGTGCCTGCGCGAGCTCGCGCGCTGGATGGGCGCGGGGAGCCCCGGGGCGCGCCTGTGGGAGGCGGACGGGGTCACCGCGTCGATCGTGCCCGCGGCCCCGCAGCGGTCGGTCGTGAACGCCGCGGTCTATCGCAGCGCCGACGCGCTCGCCGCGCGCTACGACGAGCTCGCCGCCGCCTTCGAGGAGGCGGGCGTGCGCGCGTGGACCGTGTGGGTGCCCGAGTTCGACGCGGACGCCATCGGGCTGCTCACCGCGCGCGGGCACGCCTTCGACGGCAAGCCCGCCGCGATGAGCATCGACTTGGACGGGTTCGAGGGCCCGCCGGCGGGCGACCTCGACTGGGACTCGGACGCGACGCTCGAGGAGTTCGGGCGGGTGAACGACGCGGCCTTCGGGTTCCCGCCGAGCGAGGGCATGGCCCCGGCGTTCGCGGGCCTCCCCGCCGGCGCGGACGCGCGGCTCTACCGGGCGCGGGTCGGCGGCGAGACCGCGAGCGTCCTGGCGACGATCGACCACGGCGACGACGTGAGCATCCACTTCGTGGGCACCGAGGAGCGCTTCCGCGGGCGGGGGCTCGCGAGCCGGCTGCTCGCCGCCGCCCTGCGGGAGGCGCGGGGCCGCGGGATGCGGACGAGCTCGCTGCAGGCGTCACCCATGGGCGAGCCGATCTACCTGCGCCTGGGCTACGGGCTCGACTTCCGCCTGCACCTGTACGAGCGGCGGTCGTAGCCCGTCCCTGGATTGATGGATATGTTGGGCGCCCGATGACCGGCCGGTACAGCGACGAGGAACTGGAGGCCGCGGTCGAGGCGCTCACCGACCCGGAGCGCTTCCGCGAGGCGGAGGCGCTCGTCGCCAGGGTCGCGCCGGCGCTGCAGCGCGTGCTCGCGAGCGCGCTCGAGGCCGGCGGCTGGTTCGGGGAATCGCAGGAGACGGCCGTCCGCAACGCCCTCGGGGCGGAGGACCCCGCCGAGCGCATGCGCCTGATCCGCACGCTGCTCGCCGAGGAGTCCCGGGTGTCGATGTTCGTGGGCGTCGCGGTCGGCTGGGCCTTGAGAGAGGAACTAGGACCTACAGAGGAGGACTGACCGACGATGGAGATCAAGTGGCACGGGCACTCGTGCTTCGAGCTGAGCGACGGCAGCGCACGGGTGCTGGTCGACCCCTTCCTGAAGCCGAACAACCCGGTCGCCGTCGCGAGCGCGGATGAGGTCGACGCCACGCACGTATGCCTGACCCACGGCCACGCCGACCACGTCGCCGACGCGGTCGCGGTCGCGAAGCGCACCGGGGCCGAGGTGGTCGCGCAGGTCGAGGTCGCCAAGTGGCTCGAGGAGCAGGGCCTCGAGGGCGTCCACGACCCGAACCTCGGCGGCACCGTGAGCTTCGACTGGGGCTCGGTGAAGCTCGTCCAGGCCTTCCACAGCAACACGATGCCCGGCTCCGGCGAGTCCCCGTTCAGCGCCACCTACGGCGTGCCGGTGGGCCAGGCCGCGGGCCTCGTGATCAGGATCGAGGGCGTCACCGTCTACCACGCCGGCGACACCTGCCTGTTCGGCGACATGGCGCTGATCGGCAAGCGTGAGTCCGTCGACGTCGCGATCCTCCCGATCGGCGGCCACTACACGATGGACCGCCACGACGCCGCCTACGCCGCGGAGCTCGTCGGCGCCGGGACCGTGATCCCGTGCCACTACAACACGTTCCCGCCGATCGAGACGGACGTGCAGGCCTTCAAGCAAGAGGTCGAGTCCGCGACCTCCTCGAAGGTCGCGATCCTCGAGCCGGGCGGCACCTGGTCGAGCTGACCGAGCCCGGCCCCCGCGAATCGTTCAGCCCTGGTCGTCGTTTTTCGCATACCAGGGCTGAACGTTGCGGTTGGGCGGGCGTCTTGGGGGTTTGGGGCCCGGGCAGAAGCTCGGTCGCTCGGTTTCGCACCGGGCCACAAAATCGCGCCGGGCTCGTCCGATCGGTGGATGCCTTTTTCATCCGGTGCACCGGACGAACGGATGATGTGGCCACCCTGGGTTTGGGCCACCCTTTATGCACCCCCTAACCCCCGCCATCGGGGAATGCGATCGGCTCGCATTGGGAGCGACATCGGACCACAGCCCCCAAATGGCCACGGTGGATCGAAGACGGGAAGTCGGAGACACCGGGGCGGAGCCGACAGCGACATCCGGTGGCGTAATGGACGCCCTGGTCCCGCCGTCCCGCGGGACCCACATAGGCGCCCTGTCCCGTATCCGGACGCCTCAGCTCGATGTCAGGGAAGACCTCGGGCTGGGGCTCCGGGTATTTCCTGTCGATCGACTCTTAGGTGGCTGAGGGGCCCTGAGCGGCGGTGCCAAGCGCGGGGCCGTTGAGCAGGATGCCCTCGGTCCCCGCGCTTGGGACCGCGCTCAGGGCTGCCCGGCGGCGGCGCCCCGGGCGTTCTAGACTCGCCTCGTGAGCAGCCAGTCGAAACGCGTTCGGGTCCTGGTCGCCGACGACCATCCGATCTACCGGGAGGGGATCGTGCGCGCCGTCAAGGAGCGCCCCGACCTGGAGCTCGTCGGCGAGGCCGGCGACGGCCGTGAGGCGCTCGAGCAGATCCGCGAGACGAAGCCCGACGTCGCCGTGCTCGACATCCGGATGCCCGAGCTCGAGGGCACCCAGGTGCTGGCGGCGATCCGCCGCGACGGCCTCGAGACCGAGGTGCTCTTCCTGTCGGCCTTCATGGAGTCCGAGCTCGCCTACCGCACCGTCGCCGAGGGCGCGCGCGGCTACCTCTCCAAGGAGGCCTCGCGCCAGGAGATCTGCGACGCGATCGTGACCATCGCGCGCGGCGGCACCGCGCTCGCCCCCGAGGTCCAGGCGGGGCTCGCGCGCGAGATCCAGCAGCGCGAGCGCGCCGACGGGCGGCCGTCGCTCACGCCACGCGAGCACGAGGTGCTCCGGCTCATCGCCGAGGGCCTGAGCGCCCCCGAGATCGGCAGGCGCATCCACCTGAGCACCACCACGGTGAAGACCCACCTGCACACGCTCTACGAGAAGCTCGGCGTATCCGACCGCGCGGCGGCCGTTGCGGAGGCCATGCGCCGCGGCCTCATCGAGTGAGCGACGAGTCGCCCGAGGCACTGCGCGCGCGGATCGCCGAGCTCGAGGCCGAGGTCGAGCGGCTGCGCAGCGAGCTCGAGGCCCGCAAGCAGTTCGTGGCGCAGGTGATGGACGCGGAGGACCGCGCCCGCCGGCGGATCGCGCAGCTGATCCACGACGACGCCCTGCAGAGCCTGCTCGCCGCCAACCAGGACCTGATCGAGGCGGCGCCCGGGCGTGCGGGCGTGACCCGCGCGCACGAGGTGGTCAGCGCGACGATCGCGCACCTGCGCGAGGCGATGCTCGCGCTCCATCCCGTGACGCTCGAGCGCGGCGGGCTGGAGCAGGCGCTGGGCGCCGTCGCCCGGCAGGCCGGGCGCCAGGGCGGCTTCGAGGTCGAGATCGACATCGACCCGGGCGCGCTCGGGCGCAACGACGAGCTCGTGCTCGCCCTCGCCCGCGAGCTGCTCTCCAACGCCGCGCGCCACTCGGGCGCCGAGCACGTCGCGCTGCGGCTCGCCCCGCGCGGCGACGGCCTCGAGCTCGTGGTGAGCGACGACGGCCGGGGGATGCCGCCGGAGCGGCCGCGCGTGGCCGC
>PKER01000063.1 GCA_002919115.1 bacterium | reverse complement strand
AAGCTCTACTTCGGCGCCTTCGGCGGCTTTGCGGGCTGCGAGCTCTGGGCGACGAACGGCACGAAGAAGGGCACGAAGCTCTTCAAGAACGTCGCCACCGGGCCGGTGGATTCCCGTCCGCTCTGGTTCGAGCGGTTCCGGGGCCGGCTCTTCTTCGCGGCCAACCATCCCGATTACGGCAGGGAGCTCTGGGTCACGAACGGCAAGAAGAAGGGCACGAAGCTATTCGCGGATCTGAGGGACGGGACCGTCGGTTCGATCCCGGGGGACATGACCAGGCTCGGCAAGCGCATGTTCTTCTCCGCGTACCACGCCAGCAAGGGCAGGGAGCTCTGGGTCACCGACGGCACCAAGAAGGGGACGAAGCTGTTTGCGGACATCAACCCTGGCTTCGCCGACTCCGGCCCCGGTGGGTTGACGAAGCTCGGCAAGCGCATCGTCTTCCAGGCAAACGACGGCGAGCACGGCTACGAGCTCTGGGTCACGAACGGCACCCGAAAGGGCACGAGGCTCCTCAAGGACATCGACTCGGGATCGGAGTCCTCCAACCCCCAGTTCATCACCAGGTTCGGCAAGCGCCTGCTCTTCCAGGCGGAGGACGACGAGAAGGGGAGCGAGCTCTGGGTCACGGACGGCACGAAGAAGGGGACCAAGCGCCTCAAGGACATCAACCCCGGCAGTGACGGATCCTTCCCTGAGCACTTCGCCGTGCTGGGCAAGCGCGTCTTCTTCGCGGCCTATGAGCCGGATAGCGGGAACGAGCTCTGGGTCACCGACGGCACCAGGAAGGGAACCAAGCTCTTCAAGGACATCAGCCCCGGTGCTCCTGACAGCGACCCCTACGGCATGACGAGGCTCGGCAAGCGCCTCTACTTCTCGGCCAACGACGGCGAGCACGGATACGAGGCCTGGGTCACGAACGGCACCAAGAAGGGCACGAGGCTTCTCGCCGACATCAACGAGGGCGGGGGCGACTCCGGCCCGTACGGGTTCACCCGGTTCGGCAAGCGCCTCTACGTCGCGGCCGACGACGGCGTGCACGACTACGAGCTCTGGGTCACCGACGGCACCAAGAAGGGGACGAAGCTGTTTGCCGACATCAACCCCGCCAGGCCCGCGGTGTTCTGCTCGGACTGAGCGCTCGCCGGGTCAGCCGGCGGTCGCAGACTCGATGAGCTCGGCGACCGCGGCGAGCGCCTCGTCGAAGCCCTGGCCCGGGATGCCGCCGATGCACGGTAAGGTGGCGCCAGCCGTCTGGTACTCGGCGACCTTGGCGCGCACGTCCTCGGGCGTGCCGATGCCTGCGAGAGAGGCGAGCAACTCGTCCGAGAGGCCCGCCATCGCGCGCTCGGTATCGCCGCTCGCCATGCCTTCGTCGAAGGCCGCCAGATCGTCGCCGAACCCGGAGTTGGTGAGCATGCGGCGGTAGAAGGGCCGGGACGCGTAGGGGATCAGGTCGCGGCGAAACGCGTTGCGAGCGGCCTCGATGTCGTCGGCCACCGCGACCGGAACGGCCGCCACCACGTCGAAGCCCGCGAGCTCCTTACCGACCCGCTTGCGGCCCTCGGCTACGGCGGGGATCACCGTCTCGCGGATGTAGTCGGGGTTACAGAGCCAGAGCATCACGCCGTCGGCTATCTCGCCGGCCAGCCGCAGCATCTTCGGCGAGAGCGCGGCGACGTAGATCGGCAGGTCGGGTCGCGGGGTGTAGCCCAGGAACGCGAAGCGCGAGCGGAAGAACTCGCCCTCTGGTGGCGTCTTCCCGCGCAGGATCGCGCGCACGATCGCGACGTACTCGCGCATCTGCTGGACGGGCTTCGTGATCTTCGCGGCGTACCAGTCCTCGACGATGGCCTGGTGTGAGACGCCCAGGCCGAGCACCATCCGTCCGCCGGAGATCTCGTCGATCGTCGCTGCGGTCTGTGCGGTCGCGGCGGGCGTGCGCGAGAAGATCGGCAGCACGCCGGTCCCGAGGCGCACGCGCTCAGTGGCCGTCGCGTGGCGCGCGAGCAGCGTGAGCGAGTCGCGCGCCGCGATGTGCGTGACGTACACCGACTCGTAGCCGAGCTCGTCGGCGCGCCGGACCCGGTCGACCGCGGCGTCGAGCGAGCGTCCCGCGTGGATGAAAGCCCCGATCGCCATGGCGGGATCCTACGCGCGGGTGGCTCCCGCGCGCCCGCTCGCCCGGCGTCCGTCGTCCCCGGCGCTACGACGTGAGGCGGATTTGTTCGCCTATGTCGTACGAATCCGCCTCACATCCCGAGGTGAGGCGGATTTATGCGGCTATGTCGAACAAATCCGCCTCACTCGGGGTGGCGGGCGGTTTGGGTTGGGGTGGGGGTGGCCCCGAAACGCGAACGGCGCCTCGGGGGGCGCCGCTCGCGGAGGAGGATGGAGGTATCCCTTGCGTCGTGTCTTAGGAGGTAAGCCTTCCCGTCCCTAGCGGATGTGCATCCCTGAGATCGCCCGCGAGATGACGAGCCGCTGGATCTCGGCCGTGCCCTCGAAGATGTCGTAGATCTTCGCGTCGCGGTGCATGCGCTCCACGGGGAACTCCCGCGTGTACCCGTTGCCGCCGAGGATCTGCATCGCCCGCTCGGTCACCCAGACGGCGACCTCGCCGGCCTTGAGCTTCGACATCGAGCCCTCGGCGTTCTCGAACGGCACGCCGTTGCGGCCCATCCACGAGGCCCGCCAGACGAGCAGCCGCGCCGCGTCGATCTCCATCTTCATGTTCGCGAGCGTGAACGCGATCGCCTGGTTCTCGATGATCGGGCGGCCGAACTGGACGCGCTCCTTGGCGTACTCGAGCGCATACTCGTAGGCGGCGCGGGCGATGCCCACCGCCTGCGCGCCCACCACCGGGCGCGAGGCCTCGAAGGTCTGCATCGCGGCCTGGCCGCCGGTGCGCTTGCCCTCGCGCGCCCGCGCGAGCCGCTCGTCGAGCTTCTCCTTGCCGCCGAGCAGGCAGCTGCCCGGCACGCGGCAGTCGTCGAGGTGGACGTCGGCCGTGTGCGAGGCGCGCAGGCCGTGCTTCTTGACCTTGGCGCCCTGCTCGCAGCCCTTCGTGCCCGGCGGGATGATGAACGCGGCGTGGCCGCGCGCGCCGAGCTCGCGGTCGACCGAGGCGATCACCACGTGGACGTTGGCGATGCCGCCGTTGGTGGCCCAGGCCTTCTGCCCGTTGATGACCCACTCGTCCTTGGCCTCGTCGTACTTCGCGGTCGTGCGGATCGCGGAGACGTCGGAGCCGGCGTTCGGCTCGGACGAGCAGAACGCCGCGACCTTGGGGTCGTCCGGGGTGCCGAAGCACTGGGGGATCCACTCGCCCATCTGCTCGGGCGTCCCCTGGCCGAAGATCGCCGCCACGGCGAGCGTGGTGCCCATGATCGACATCCCGATCCCGGCGTCGCCCCAGAAGAGCTCCTCGTTCACGATCGGGAGCTGGAGGCCGGAGGGGTCCGCGAAGAACTGCGCGATCCCCTCGAACCCGTAGAGGCCGATCTTCGCGGCCTCCTGGATGATCGGCCACGGCGTCTCCTCGCGCTCGTCCCACTCGGCCGCCGCCGGCCGCACGACGTTCTCGGCGAAGCCGTGGACCCAGTCCCGGATGTCCTTCTGGTCCTGGGAGAGCTCGAGCGAGAAGGGCGGCGCGTCCTCGGCGGGAGGCCCCTCGACGAGCTGTTCGACGGCGTCCCCGGCGCCGTTGTTCTCCGTCGCGGTAACGGTCATTGCAAATCGCTCCGTTTCCAAATCCTGTGTCGGCAACACGGGCAAAAGGCCCCTTCCTCCCGCGTTGCTACCGTCAGTAGGAAAAATGCTACCATAAGTAGGAATGACGACGTCGCAGTTGCCAAAGGAGGCAGCGCAAGAGCCGGAGAAGCCGCGCAAGCGCGCGGCGCACCTCGGGCCGCGGCGCCGTCGCCCGCTCGTGCTCGACGCCGCCTACCGCGTGTTCATCGAGCGCGGCTTCGAGGGGGCATCGATGGACGCGATCGCGGCGGCCGCCGGCGTCTCGAAGCCGGTGATCTACGATTGCTTCTCCTCCAAGGACGAGCTCTTCAACGCGATGCTCGACCGCGAGGAGGAGCGGATCATGAGGGAGACCCGCGCCGCGCTCGAGACCAGCGGCGGCAGCAAGGACCCCGAGGGCACGCTGATCCGCGGCTACACCGCCTTCCTGCGGGCGGTCGCCGAGTCGCCCGAGATCTACCGGATCGTGTTCGTGGGCGTGGGGGCCGGCAACGAGGCCGTGGCGGCGCGGATCAGCCGCGGCATCGAGCAGCAGGCGCGCGCCGCCGCGCAGATCGCGCGCACCTGGGTGGAGCGCTTCACCGACCTCGAGGGCGAGGAGGCCGACCGCTCGGCGCAGCTCCTCGGCCAGATGGTCGTCGGCCTCGCGCAGGCGGGTGCCCGCGCCCTGCTCGCCGAGCCCGACGTCTGGACCCCGGAGGCACTCGGGGAGAAGCTCGGCCGCATGGCCTGGGCGGCGCGCGGCGCGATCTGATCCACGCGGGCTAGGAAACGGCGCCCGCGCGGCGAAGTAGGGCGCCGATGATGGCGACCCTGCGGTCCTCGCTCGACTCGCTCGACTTCGGTCCGCGCGTCGTGCTGCGCACGGTCCTGATCGTGCTCACCGTGGCGATCACGGTGTATCTGCTCTACAGGCTGCGCGAGCCCATCTCCTGGATCGTGATCGCCGGCTTCATCGCGATCGCGGTCTCGGCGCCAGTCTCCGTGCTGAGCCGCTACATCCCCCGGGGGCTGGCGATCGCGGTCGTCTACATCATCCTGATCGGGATCCCGTTCCTGATCGCGGGCCTGCTGATCCCGCCGCTCGTGGGGCAGGCCGAGCAGCTCGCCAACGACGTGCCGAGCTACGTGCAGGACATCCGCGAGTTCGTCGAGGACAACGACACGCTGCGCGGCCTCAACGAGGACTACGACCTCGTCAGCAAGCTGCAGGACGAGGCGGAGAAGCTGCCGAGCCAGATCGGCAACGCGACGCAGGTGCTCTCCGACATCGGCGTCGGCATCATCAACTCGATCTTCACCGTCGTCACGATCCTGATCCTCTCGATCTTCATGGTCGCGAGCGGGGCGCGCTGGGTGGACCGCTTCCTCGCCAACCAGACGCCCGAGCACGCGCGGCGCCTGCGGCGCGCCTTCGACCACATCGCGAGCGCGATCTCGAACTACGTCGGCGGAGCGCTGATCCAGGCGACGCTCGCCGGCACGTTCGCGTTCATCGTGCTCACGATCCTGAACGCCCCGTTCGCCGGCGCGCTCGCGCTGATCGTCGCGTTCGGCGACCTGATCCCCGTCGTGGGCGCGACGATCGCCGCCTTCCTCGTCGGGATCGTGATGCTGTTCGTGAACTTCCCGGTCGGCGTGATCGTCTGGGTGATCTACGCGATCGTCTACCAGCAGGTCGAGAACTACGTGATCCAGCCGCAGATCCAGCGGCGCGCCGTCGCCGTGGAGCCCTTCGTGATCCTCGTCGCGGTGCTGTTCGGCGCGACGCTGTTCGGGGTCATGGGCGCGCTGCTCGCGATCCCGACCGCGGCCTCCATCCAGATCGCGCTGCGCGAGTGGGCGGACTACCGCCGCAGCCTGATCACGAGCGCCGACGTCACCGGGACGGGGCAGGGCCAGGCGCCGGGCCCGAGCGGGCCCGCGCCCGGCTCCCCCGCCTGATCACGGCGTCAGCCCCAGCGGTCCCAGCGCCGCAGCTTGTTGGTGACCGAGGGCATGTGGCTGCCGCCGGAGTACCAGCCCGGCTTCGACCACAGCTCGAAGTGCAGGTGGCAGCCGGAGGCGTTCCCGGTGGCGCCCACCCGGCCGATCAGCTCGCCCGTCTTGACCTTCTGGCCGGGCTTCACGCGCGCCCGCTTGTGCAGGTGCATGTAGGCGTAGTCCATGCCGCTGCGGCGGCCCTTGATCACGACGTAGTGGCCCGCCGCCGAGCCCTGGTAGGCGCGGTACTTGACGGTCCCGCCGCGCGCGGCGACGATCTTGGTGCCGCACTTGGCGAAGACGTCCTGGCCGCGGTGCCCGCGCCCGGCGCCGACGCCGTCCCCGTAGGTGTGGGGGCCGCGCACGGGGAAGATGTGGTGGAAGGCCTTGAAGTTGCGGTTGCCCTCCGCCTTGCTGCCGTCCGCGAACTGGCCGCCGCGCTCGCGCACGCGGAAGAAGTAGGTGCCGACCTTGACCGGCTTGCCGTCCGCGGTCCGCGGTCTCCACTGGACCTTGTGGACGGTCTTCGGCTCGAGGTCGTCGCGGTTCCACCGCTTGATGACGGTGCGCGTGCCGTCCTGGGCGCGGTGGACGACCTGCACCTGGACGTCGCGCTTGCGCTTGCCCTTGAACGCGAAGCGGAAGGTGACCGGCTTGAGCCCCGCGTAGTACACCTTCCGCGGCGTCGCGCCGGCGCGGAGCAGCACGATCCGCTTGGCCTGGGCCTCGGCCTCCGCCGCTTGCGCCGCGGCCGCCGCGCCGTCCGCCTCGGCG
>PKER01000280.1 GCA_002919115.1 bacterium | reverse complement strand
TCGCTGCGTACGCGGCGTCGAGGAAGGTGCGCATCGGCATCTTCACGATCCCGCCCAGGATGTCGCGCTCCGTGGTCTGGGTGGGGGCGAGCGCGCCCACGATCACCCGCACGCCCGGGTTCACCGCCTTGATCGCGTCGTAGGCCGCGACGACCATCTGCGCGTAGCGCCACGGGTTCGGGTTGGGGCGCCAGAACCCCTGGAGGTTGGGCTCGTTCCAGATCTCGATCCCCGCCGCCTGCGGGAACCGGCGCGCCACCTCCGCCGCGAACTCGGCCCACTCCCTGTCCATGTGCTCGGCGGGCGGGTACTCGCAGCCGCGCTGCCGGCCGCAGAGCTGGTAGACCGCGTGCCGCGCCCAGGGCGGGGTCGAGCTCAGGCCGATCAGCGGGCGGACGCCGCGGCTGATCAGCGCGTCGTAGAGCCGCTGGTAGCGGCCCCAGTAGTTCTCGTCCCACCGGTCGCGCTCGGGCTCGGCGTTCCACCAGTCGATCGTGAAGCGCAGGAGGTTGGCGCCCGCCCCCGCGACCACCTCGGCGACCTGCTCGGGCGTCCAGCCGTGGCTCTCCAGGCCGGTGGCCGATTCGTGGAAGCCGAGGAACTTGCCGGCCGGCGGCGGCACCGGGACCGGGGCGTCCTGGTCGCCGCCCGGATCGGGGATCCCCGGGAAGGGCCCGGCGCCGTGGGCGGGCGCCGCGGCGAGCAGCGCGAGGACGCCGACAAGCGACGACAAGCACGCCCAGCGCGTTGCGCGGCCAAGCCCCATCCCGCCTGTCACGGTAACCGCGGCCGCGGCGGGTTGCAAGCGCCGGCGTGCCCGGTGCTCAGCCGCCGGCCGCCGCGGGGCACGGCTCGTCCGGGCGTGCGAGCGTGCGCACCGCGCACACCACGGGCTTGGGCGCCGCGCTGCCGTCGTCGCCGGGCCGCTCGAAGAAGCCGAAGCCGGTGCCGCCCGGGATCGCGGCGTTGGGATCGACAAGCGTGTGGAAGAGCACCGCGTCGACGTCCGCCGAGGCGTCGAGGCGCCGGTAGGCCTCCGCCATCATCGCGGCCTGCTGATCCGGCGTCACCTCGGGGGCGAACGCGCCGCCCGCCGTCGGGGCGCCGATCTCCGTGATCCAGATGCGAACGCCGCGGGGCAAGAGCTCGCGCGCCACGTCCAGCGCGGCGGTGAACTGGTCCCCGGGCTCGCCGATCGCGGCGATCGGGTAGGCGTGGAGGCCGAGGCCGTCCATGTGGTCGAGCGCGTCCCGGTCGAGCATCTCGGCGAGGAAGGTGCGCAGCGAGACGTTCCCGCCCGGCTCGTCGGTGGGGTTGTTGGAGAGCGCGCCCCCGAGCACCGGCATCTCGGGGTCGCCGTCCTTGACGCCGTCGTAGATCGCCTCGAGCACCTTGGCGTAGCCCGACGCGTCCGGGGAGGAGCCGCCCCAGTAGGAGGCCAGGTTGGGCTCGTTCCAGGCCTCGAACGCAACGGAGCGCGGGTACCGGCTCGCGGCGATCTCGGCGAAGCGCCTGAGCTGGGGGAGGTGCTCGTCCTCCGGCGGGCGCACGCACGGGTCGCCGCACAGGCCGAGCGGGGCCGCCCACGCGGGGATGCCGGTCACGCTCCACAGCGGCCGGACGCCCGCCGCGAGCATTCCGCAGTAGAGCTCGTCGTAGCGGGAGAAGTCGAGCTCGCCCGGCGAGCGCTCGACGGCGCCCCAGTCGATCACCAGGCGCCAGATCGTCGCGCCGCTGGCGCGGTAAAGCTCCAAGGCCTCGTCGAGGCCGAGCTGGCCGACCTGCACGGCGGCGTCGTTGAACCCGAAGGGGATGTGGCCCGCCTGCCGGGCGATGAGCGGCTCGCCCCGGCGGGGCCGGGCGGGCTCGTCCGCCGGGTTGCGATCCCTGCCGCCCGGCTCGCACTCCGGCGGCGGAGGCGGCTCGGCGACGACGCCCGCATCGCGGGACTCCCGGATGGCTACGAGGGCTACCGCCGCGGCGACGATCACCACGGCGGCCGCGGGGAAGAGAACGCGGGCGCTCATCGCGTCGCAGCATGCCGGACGCTGAGCCTGAACGAGGCACTCGGGTGCTCGCGAGCGCTTGACCGGGTCGTGGGTTGAGGTGTGCCTCGCAGCGCTCGAGCGCTGTGGGTGGGGCGCCATCGAGATCGGGCTCGATCCCGACCCCGGGCCGTCGCCGGCGTTGTTCGCTCGCCGCGGCGACTGAAGCGGGGGCAGGCTGACGCGTGCCGCGACTCAGACCGTCGAGAGCCGCCGACGACGGTTCTTCCGGCGCGCAAGTCGCATAATGCTGTCGTGTCCCAACCCGTGATCTCGGTCAACGGCCTCCGCAAGTCGTACGGCGACTTCGAGGCCGTCCGGGGCATCGACCTGGAGGTCGAGCCCGGCGAGATCTTCGCCTTCCTCGGCCCGAACGGCGCGGGGAAGACGACCACGGTCGAGATCCTCGAGGGCTACCGGGAGCGGAGCGGGGGAGAGGTCACCGTGCTCGGGCAGGATCCCGGCGCCGCCGACCGCGCCTGGCGCGCGCGGGTCGGGATCGTGCTGCAGGAGTGCCGCATGGAGCCCGTGCTGACCGTCCGCGAGACGCTGGAGCTCTGGGCGGGGTACTACCCGAACCCGCGCCCCGTGGACGAGACGCTTAAGCTCGTCGGGCTCGCGCACAAGGCCGACGATCGCGCGGGGCATCTCTCGGGCGGCCAGCAGCGCCGCCTGGACGTCGGCTTGGCGCTCATCGGCGACCCCGAGCTCCTGTTCTTGGACGAGCCCACGACCGGGTTCGACCCGGCCGCTCGCCGGCAGTTCTGGGACGTGATCGCGAACCTGCGCGACCTCGGCAAGACGGTCTTCCTCACGACGCACTACATGGAGGAGGCACAGGCGCTGGCGGACCGGGTCGCCGTGATCGCGAAGGGCAGGATCGTCGCGGTCGGCACGCCCGACGACCTCGGGGGCCGCGCCGAGGAGGAGGCGACCGTGCGCTTCCGGCTCCCGGCGGACATGCCGCCCGCCGAGCTCCCGGCGGACGTCGGTGCCGCCGCCGTTGAGCAGAACGGCCAGCTCGTGCTGCGCGACGGCGACGTGGTGCGCCTGCTCAACTCGCTCACGGGCTGGGCGCTCGAGCGCGGCGTCGAGCTGGACGGCCTCGAGGTGACGCGCCCGACCCTCGAGGAGGTCTACCTGCGCCTGGTCGGCGAGGAGGGGCGCGCATGACCGACAACGCGGCCCTCGTGTGGCACCAGCTGCGCTTCGACCTGCTCGTGTTCTGGCGAAGCCCGGCGTCCGTCTTCTTCACGGTGCTCCTGCCGATCATCTTCCTGTTCATCTTCCAGGGCCTCTTCGGCGACGAGCGGATCCCGGAACTGGGCATGAAGGTCTCGACCTACTACGTACCCGGCATCCTCACCCTGGCCATCGTCTCCGCGACCACGCAGAGCCTCGCGATGAACCTGACGGTGGACCGCGAGAGCGGGCGGCTGAAGCGCGTGCGCGCCACGCCGCTGCCTGCCTGGGTGTTCGTGGCCGGCAGGGTCGGCAACTCGTTCGTCACCTGCGTGCTGATGGTCGTGGTCGTGACCGCGATCGGCGCGATCTTCTACGGCGTCGATGTCCCCACGAACACCCTCCCCGCGCTCTTGGTCTCGCTGCTCGTGATCGCCTTCGCCTTCAGCTCGCTCGGCTTCGCGCTCGCGGCCCTGATCCCGAGCGAGGAGTCCGCCGCGCCCATCGCGAACGTCGCGCTTTTGCCCCTCTACTTCCTCTCGGGCGTCTTCATCCCCGAGACCGAGATCCCGGACGGGGTGCTCAGGGTCGCTGAGGTGTTCCCCGTGCGCCACGCGTTCGAGGCGATGCTCACCGTGTTCGACCCGGCCACGACCGGGGCGGGGTTCGAGTGGGGGAACCTCGGGATCGTCGCGCTCTGGGGGGTCGCCGGCCTGGCCGTCGCGTCGCGGGCCTTCCGCTGGGCACCGCGCCGTCCGTGACCCCCGCCGTCCGGGGGGGATAGCGGCATCGCCGAAGGCTAAGCCCGGCACGCGCCCGGATAAGCTCGGAACCGTGATCCACCACGTGAGCGTCGAAGTTGCGGACCTGGAGCGCAGCGGCCGCTTCTACGACGCCGTTCTCGGCGCGCTTGGATGGCGACGGCTTACCGAGGAGCCCGATCACATCGCGTGGGGCATCGTGAAGCCCGTCTTCTACGCGTCGACCCGGCACCCGGTCGCCCCGGGGGGCGGCCACGTCGCGTTCGCGGCGAACAGCATCCCGGCCGTCAAGGCGTCCTACGAGGGCGGCCTCGCGGCCGGCGGAACCGACCAGGGCCCCCCGCGCCAGCGGCCGGAGTACGGCCCGACCTACTACTCCGCTTACCTGCTCGACCCCGACGGGAACCGCATCGAGATCGCGGTCGGGACGACGTAGCCCCGCGCGCCCGCCCCTCAGAGAAGTACACAGGAGGAAACCCGAAGTAATGACTCAAGTGAAGGTTGCAATCAACGGCTTCGGCCGCATCGGCAGGAACCTGTTCCGTGCGGCCTACGAGCGCGACGACATCGCCCTGGACATCGTCGCGGTCAACGACATCGCCGACATCGAGACGCTTGCCCACCTGCTCAAGTACGACTCGATCCTCGGCCGCTTCCCCGGCGAGGTGGAGGCCCGCGACGGCGCGATCGTGGTCGACGGCAAGGAGATCAAGGTCTGCTCCGAGACCGATCCGGCGAACCTGCCCTGGGGTGACCTCGGCGTCGAGGTCGCGATCGAGTCGACGGGGCGCTTCACGAAGCGCGACGACGCCGCGAAGCACCTCCAGGCCGGCGCCAAGAAGGTGATCATCTCGGCGCCCGCGACCGAGCCGGACGTGACGGTGGCGCTCGGCGTCAACTTCGACCGGGACTACGACCCGGAGAAGCACCACATCATCTCGAACGCGTCGTGCACGACGAACTGCCTCGCGCCGCTCGCCAAGGTGCTGAACGACGCGATCGGCATCGAGCGCGGCCTGATGACGACCGTGCACGCGTACACGGCCGACCAGCGCCTGCAGGACATGCCGCACAAGGACCTGCGCCGGGCGCGCGCCGCGGCCCTGAACCTGATCCCGACCACGACGGGCGCGGCGAAGGCCGTCGGCCTCGTGCTGCCGGAGCTCCAGGGTAAGCTGAACGGCTTCGCGATGCGCGCCCCCGTGCCGACCGGCTCGGTGGTCGACCTCGTCGCCGACGTCTCGCGCGAGACCACGGTCGAGGAGGTCAACCAGGTGGTCAAGGAGGCGGCCGAGGGCCCGCTCAAGGGCATCCTGGCCTACACCGAGGACCCGATCGTCTCGACGGACATCGTCAAGGACCCGCACTCGTCGATCTTCGACGCGAAGTCGACGATGGTGGCCGACGGCAAGATGGTCAAGGCGGTCGCCTGGTACGACAACGAGTGGGGCTACTCGAACCGCTGCGTCGAGCTGGCCTCCAAGGTCCTGTAGGTCGCGCTTGAGCGAGTTCAACCGAGCGAGCATCCGGGACGCTGCGGTCGAGGGCCGCAGCGTCTTGGTGCGCGTCGACTTCAACGTCCCGCTCCGTGACGGCGAGGGCGGCCGCGAGGTCGCCGACGACGCGCGCATCCGCGCCGCCCTGCCGACGATCGAGCTCTTGCGCGAGCGCGGCGCCTCGCTCGTTTTGGTCTCGCACCTGGGCCGGCCGAAGGACCGCGACCCCGCGTTCTCGATGGCGCCGGTCGCGGCGCGCCTCAGCGAGCTGATCGGCGCCGAGGTGACGGTCGCCCCGGGCGTCGTCGGCGACGAGGTGAAGGCCGTCGTCGAGGCGCACCGTAACCCGGGCGAGGTCGTGCTGCTCGAGAACAGCCGCTACGAGCCGGGGGAGACCAAGAACGACCCCGAGCTCGCCGCGAAGCTGGCCGAGCTCGCCGACGTCTACGTCAACGACGCGTTCGGCGCCGCCCACCGCGCGCACGCGACGACCGCCGGCGTCGCCGAGCACCTGCCCGCCTACGCCGGGCTGTTGCTCGAGCGCGAGGTCGTCGAGCTCACCAAGGTGCGCGACGACCCCGAGCGCCCGCTCGTCGTCGTGCTCGGCGGCGCGAAGGTGTCGGACAAGATCGGCGTGCTCGAGCGGTTCCTCGGCGTGGCCGACGAGGTCCTGATCGGCGGCGCGATGTGCTTCAGCTTCTTCCGCGCGCAGGGCATCGCGACCGGCGACAGCCTCGTCGAGGACGAGGGCGTCGAGCTCGCCCGCAAGGTGCTCGCGGCCGCGGAGTCCTCGCGCTGCGAGCTGCGGCTGCCGGTCGACCTCGTGCTCGCCGACCGCTTCGCCGCGGACGCCGAGCGCAAGGAGCTCGACGGCGTGGAGGTGCCCGACGGCTGGATGGGCCTCGACGTGGGCCCGCGCACGGTCGCGGCGTACGGCGAGGCGATCAACCGCGCGGGGACGGTGTTCTGGAACGGCCCGATGGGCGCGTTCGAGATGGAGCCGTTCGCCGCGGGCACGCGCGGCGTCGCGGAGGCCGTCGCCTCGGCGCCCGGCACGACCGTGGTCGGCGGCGGCGACTCG
>PKER01000138.1 GCA_002919115.1 bacterium | reverse complement strand
CGAGCTCGCGCGTGCGCGCGATCTCCGCGGTGAGCCCGGCGAGGATCTCCCGCAGCCTGGCCCGCAGGCCCTCGTCGCGCAGCGCGCCGCGCTCGTCGAACGCGGCCTCGCCCTTGGCCACCGGCAGGTCGAGGTCGACCACGCGCGCGCCGGTGGTCGAGAGCACCTTGCGCAGCTCGGCCTGCGCCCAGACCGCGCCGAAGCTGCCCGTGGTGGCGCCGATGACGGCCGCCGGCTTGCCCTGCAGCGGCGTCTCCGCGCGCGGGCGCGACGCCCAGTCGATCGCGTTCTTGAGCGCCCCGGGGATCGAGGCGTTGTACTCGGGCGTCGCGATGAGCAGGCCGTCCGCCTGGGCGATCGCGTCGCGCAGGCGCGTCACCGGCTCAGGGGCGAGCTCGCCGTCCTGGTCCTGGTCATAGGGCGGGATCGCGCGCAGCCCGTCCCACACCGTGATCTCCACGCCCGGGGGCGCCTGCTCCGCGGCGTAGCGGAGCAGGCGCGTGTTCAGCGACCCCGAGCGCAGGCTTCCCGAGATCCCGAGGATCCTCATCGCGTCAGCTCTTCACCAGCTCGAGCTCGACGTTGAGCCTGACCTCGTTGCCCAGGGCCTCGCCGCCGCCCGGGAGCTGCATCTGCCAGTCCATCCCGTAGTCGGTGCGGTCGATCGCCGCATGGAGCGTGACCGAGATCTTCTCGGCGGCGCCGAAGTCGACCGGCCCGCGCAGGCGCCCGGTCGCTTCGACGGTCCGCGTGGCGCCCGCGAGCGAGAGCTCGCCGGTCACGCGCAAATCGTCGGGCGTGCCCTCGATCGCCGTCGAGCGGAAGGCGATCTGCGGGTTGCGCTCCGCGTCGAAGAACTCCGGGGAGAGCAGATGCGGGCGGATCTGGTCGTCGTCGACCGAGATGTCCCCCACGCGGACGGAGCCCTCGAGCACCGCGCTGGAGCCGTCGGAGGTGAGCTTCGCCTGGATCGGCGAGAACGTGCCGCGGAACGTCGACAGGCCTCCGTGCTCGACCTCGAACGCGGCCGTCGAGTGGGCGTCGTCGACGACCCAGGTGCCGGCGGGGATCTCGACTGAGGTGGATGTGGCCATGGGCTTGCGCCTCCTTGATTGGTGCAACAGCAACAGTTGTTGGAACAACAACTTTACCACCGAGTCGTTGCACCGGCAATTTGTGTATGGCAAAATATGCGCATGGCAACAGTTGCCGTCCGCATCACGGAGGAGCAGCTCGCCGCCTGGCGCGCGTTCCTGCGCGCCCACTCGACGATGCTGCGGCGGATCGCCCGCGACCTGGACGCGGCCGGCCTGCCCCCGCTCACCTGGTACGACGTGCTCGCGGCGCTCCGGGACGCGCCCGAGGGCAGGCTGAGGCAGACTGAGCTGGCGGAGCGCGTGCTGCTGAGCCACAGCGGTCTCAGCCGGCTGCTCGACCGGATCGAGCGCAACGGGCTCGTGCGCCGCGTGGCCTGCCCCGGCGACCGGCGCAGCTTCCACATCGAGCTCACCGAGGAGGGCGAGAAGATGCTCCAGCGGATGTGGCCCGTCTACGCGCAGGGGATCGCCGAGGACTTCCTCCCCGCGATGCGCGACCCCGCCGCGATGCGCAGCATGATGGAGGCGATCGGCCGGGCCGGGGACTGCGACACGGCGAAGGCGAAGTTCGCCGAGTGCTCCGGCGAGGACGGCTGAGCCCTCAGGCCTCCGCCCGGTCCCGGGCCGCCTCCTCGTCGGGATCCGGCCGCCTGCCGTCGCCCTCGCCGCCCGCCTCGCGGCCGGCGGCGAGCCGCTCGCGCAGCTCGCGCTGGCGCTTCTGGCGGCGGAGCTCCCAGATCGCGAGCGCGATCCCGGCGGCGATCGGCCCCCAGTACTCCGCCGTGTCGAGGATCGCCACGATCCAGCCCGGCGGGGAGACCGAGGGCAGGTCCGGGAGGTCGATCGAGGGCAGCGCGATCGAGGGCAGGCCGATGCGCGGCCACGGGATCCAGCCGACGAGCTTGTCGATGAGCGCCTCCACGGGCGCGAGGAGGTCGTCCAGGATCGCGCCGAGCAGGGCGCCGACGCCTAGGACCGCGACGAGCACGGACGCCACCCCCTCGGCGACGTGACGTGCCGCGGCCAGGCGCGGATGGGCGCGCTCCCAGTTCTGCCGGCGCGCCGCGCGGGTCCCGGGCTCGGCGTCCATGTCGAGGCCGACGCCGTCGACGTAGAGCGTCGCGCGGCGCACGCGGCCGAACAGGGTGAGCCGCACCTCGAGGCGCTCGCCGCTGTCGGCCTCCAGGTTGATGCGCTCGTCGCCGCGCTTCTCGGCGATCAGCTCTCCGTCGCGCCGGAGCTCGACCCGGTTGCGCAGGCCGGCGTCGGAGACGCGCAGCTCGTAGCGACGCCCCGAGCGATGCGAGTGCAGGTGGCGGGGCTTCATGCCCTTCAACTTAGAGGGCGCCCCGCGCGCCGCGGCCGCGGCGGGGTCCGCCTCGAAACGGTCGACGCGCCCGGGTAAACTGAGCGGCGAACCACTGGTTCCCTGGGGCCATAGCTCAGTTGGAAGAGCGCTGCCATGGCATGGCAGAGGTCGCCGGTTCGAGCCCGGCTGGCTCCATCCCCTCTCCGGCGTTCGGGACCGCGCCGGAAAACCCGCCGGCAGGCGCAGCGCCAGCCGGCGCAGTGATCCCATGCCCGCGCCCATGGTGTAGTTGGCTAACACGCCGGCCTTCCAAGCCGGGGTCGCCGGTTCGAGTCCGGCTGGGCGCCTCTCGGACGGCCTTCGCCGTCCGTTCTGTGAGCTCGCCGGGAGCACCCCTTCGTGCCGGCGAAGGGACGATGCTCGCGCAACGCGGCCCGGCAGCCGATCAACGCGGGGCGGGCTCCATCTTCTTGACGAGATCCGGGGACTCGTAGCCCCTTCAACCCCCGGGCAGATCAAGCGCCGCGCCGAGGGGCGGCGATACCAGTTCGAGGCACGAGACGAGTGGCCTTGCTTCGGACGCCCTCGGCCCGCGCTCGTAGCTCAGTCGGATGGGGCGCCGGTCTACGAAACCGGAGGTCGCAGGTTCGAATCCTGCCGAGCGCGCTGCCGGTCAGTCCGCAGCTCCTTCCGGAGTTTCGGGCGCCGCAGTCGGCCTCGCCGCGGCGCCCCGCCTGGGGATGAGAATCTCTGCACGCCGTGGGTTCGGCGGCGATGGATTGACTGCCGACTCGCCCTCCGGATAGTGTCGCAATCAAGTACCTACAACTATCGGGAGACGGGGAATGAGGGGTCATACTTCGGTCGGGTGGTTCGCTGTGACGGCGTGCGCTTCAGCACTATTCGTTGGGGCGGGCCTCGGGATCGCGCACGAGATAACGCTGGATGACGCGATCAATGGCGTGATCTCGGACAACAACTGGGATTCGCAGACGTTTCATACCGGCGCGCACCCGGACAACTTCCTGGCGCGAGGAGGCGATGACGACCTCGTCACCCGGGGTGGAAAGGACCTAATCGATGCTGGCCCGGGAGCGGACTGGGCCGAAGGCGGCCCCGATGGGGACAGGGTCCTGGGGGACGCCGGTCAGGACGGATTCCAATCCGGAGGTTCGTTCTTCCCGCTTGACGGTGGAATGGGCCACGACAAAGTGAACGGCCACGCTTACGGAGACATCATCGCGGGCGGCCCCGGCAATGACGAGATCCGCGGGGGTACCCACAACGATCTGATCCTCGCCGATGACGGCGACCGCGATCAGATCTGGGGCGGTGACGGCAACTTCGATGAGTGCGATATCGACGGCAAGGACGTCGTCATGGACGGCGGGTGCGAGCAGACGTTCTAGCGCCGGAGCGTCACAGATTGCGCACCCGGTGGCACCTAATAGACATGAACGACGAGCCTCGCAGCTCGTTTCTGGCCGCATCCAAAGATGATCCGGCCGCATTCGCCGCGTTCTATGCGCACTTCGCCGATGAGGTTCTTGTCTACCTCACCCGACGAACGCTCGACGCAGAGGTTGCCCTGGATCTCACAGCCGAGACCTTTGCGCAGGCGTTTGTAGGCCGCGAGCGCTATCGCGGTTCAACACTCGAGCAGGACGCGGCGTGGATCAAGACGATTGCCCGCCGCCTTCATGGTCGGTACGTGCGCCGCGGCCATGCCGAGCAGCGTGCCGTGAAGCGCCTTGGCATTGAATACGAGCAGCTCACCACCGATCGCCGCGCGGCGATTGAGAGCCTCGCCGGCGTACACCCTCTCATTGAGATCGTGCGTAGAGAGCTCGCAAACCTCGCCGAGGAGCAGAAGGAAGCGTTGGAGCTGCGAATTGTTCAGGAACTGCCGTATCCGGAAGTCGCCAGGCGACTGCAGATTTCTGAACAGGCCGCGCGGGCCCGGGTGTCCCGGGGCCTGCGAAAGCTCGCTCGCGTTCTTGAACCGCTCAAATCCCAGGAGGCCTAAAGGCAGTGACTGACCCAACACGCCCCAAGATCGAAGAGCTCCAGCGCCTGCAAGGTGAGTTCGCACGGGTAGCCGCCGCGGAGTCTGCCCCGCGCTCGCCTAAGAGGCCGCCCCGAACTGTGCTCGTGGGGCTCGCCGCCTTGCTGATGGTGCCCGTAGGCTTCGCGGGGGCTACCGAGATCATCGGCGCCGGGACGGATCCAAAGACCGTCGACGCTGCGTCATGCGCTAACGCGGAGGAGCTTCGGGGCGTCTTCGCCGAGTACGACCGACCGTACCCTGACGAGTTCCTCGGAGAATGCCCATCGGCCGAAACGGTTCGCGAGGGATACGAAGCGTCTCGTTACGAGATGGATCCGCGCGACTTCAAGCAGCTTAAGGAGCGCATCCAAGAGCGCCGTCAGGAGGGCGCGCCTGTCCCCGCGTGGGCTGAAGACCTCTGACTCCCACCGCGGTGACCGCTGAGAGTAAGTGCCCTAGCGGCTGTGCCGGGCGCGCCCAAGCTGCTCGGTCGAAGAGCGCCCGCAGGGGCTTTCGGCATCTCGCCGCCACGATGCGCGGATGCGCTGGCGGCTGCTTGACGGGTGCGGCGTACCGGTTGTCGTAGGAGGTGGATGAGCCGGTCCCTTCGCAGTGCCCCTGCGCGCTCCTGACAGCTATCAGGTGGCTCACCCAGAGCAGGGTCGCGCCTTTCTCGAGGCCCTCGACTGTCAAGGCGGTCGATCGCGCCGGCTTTGATTCACGGGGTGAAGGCATAGCGCCTCGGATCGCTCCGGCGCCTTTGAGGGCGCCTGTATAGGGGCCACAGAAAGCATCATCAAGACCCAGGGCCGATCGCCGTCCCGCGCGGACGGCGCTCGCGACCCACGTTCCCGCGCGCTTAGCTCAGTTGGTAGAGCGCCGGCTCGACACGCCGGAGGTCGCTGGTTCGAGCCCAGCAGTGCGCATTGCGCGGTTGTAGCTCAGTTGGTAGAGCGCCACCTTGCCATGGTGGAGGTCGCGGGTTCGAGCCCCGCCAGCCGCTTGCCCGGGTCGATCGCGCCCGGGTCCGCAAAGGACACGGCAGGCAGGAAGGAACGGAGGACGACGCGGTGGTTCGGTAGCGATCTGTTTGTCCGCGGGGTTCCTGCCGCGCCGGGCCGAAGAGAGGTGTAGGCCCGGCATCTCATCCTCGTAGCTCAGTGGAGAGAGCGCCAGCCACCGGAGCGGGAGGCCGCAGGTTCAAATCCTGCCGGGCGCGTCGCGTCGCAGATCGCGCATCGACCGCAGCCAGAGGTCCCGCTCTCCGTGAGCGATCTGCACCACTTTCCAGGATGAGCCACAAGGCTCGCCTGACCACGCGCCAGTGGCGGAACAGGCAGACGCGGCGAGCTTCAGGTGCTCGTGGGCTTATGCCCGTGCAGGTTCGACTCCTGCCTGGCGCACTGACCGAGTAAAGAGCGGCTCTCAGAAGCTGCGAGAAGCTTCGTGGGAGCCGCTCCGCAGCAGCGGTAGGCCGGACGGCGTTGTGCCACCAGCGCGCGATCCGGCCAAGGGTGTTGGCGCTTCTCCCCGCTCGGGCATCATCTTGGGCAGCCCCCGCGTCCCGCCCCCGGGCGCTCGGGGAGCTTCCTCACGCGGGGCGGTGGCGGAGTGGTTACGCAGCGGACTGCAAAACCGTTAGGGCGAACAGCCCGTACGCCGGTTCGAGTCCGGCCCGTCCCTTCTTCAGCCGAGCATCAGCCAGATCGGGGTCAGCGACGAGCAGCTCGATCGCCTGCTCTCGCCGGCAGCCTGAGGCGTCTTTGGTCCGGCCGCCGCACGTGCGCGACCGGGCAGCGCCGGCCAGGAGGCGCTCGAGCGAGGCGATCTGCTCGGCCCGCGGGCGCGCTCGGCGCCGATCCCAGGCAGCCGACGTCAAAAGGCCAGGCGACGCCGCGAGCGCCGCTCACCTCCACCCCGCCCTCTAGGTGCAGCTGGCGGCACGCTCCCCTCGTAAGGGAGAGGACGCGGTTCGATTCCGTGAGAGGGCTTCTTCAGCTCCGGCGGCGCAAGGGCGCGCCGCGACAATCAGACCACGGGCTATGGCGCAGTCTGGTCAGCGCGCTCGGCTGGGGGCCGAGAGGCCGCAGGTTCAAATCCTGCTAGCCCGACTAAAGCTCGTCGGCGACCTCGCCGTTGGCCTTGACGAAGACGACGCGGTCGCCCTCGCGCAGGGCGCCGGCCTCGCCGGCGGTCAG
>PKER01000136.1 GCA_002919115.1 bacterium | reverse complement strand
CTGGCCCGGCTGGCGGACCTGGGCCGGGTGGCTGCGGGCCCTGACCCGGCCGCGCGCGCTGCTCGTGATCGCGGTCCTGGCCGCGGCGCTCGTGGCCGGCTACTTCTTCTGGCTGCGCGACCTCTCCGTGTTCGCCGTCAAGGACGTGAAGGTCGAGGGCGCCACCGGGCCCGAGGCGGAGGCGATCGCGGAGGCCCTCGACGAGGCCGCCCGGGAGATGACGACGCTGCACCTGGACGAGGGGGCGCTGCGTGCCGCGGCCGCGTCCTTCCCGACCTTCGTGGACCTGCGCGCCGACCCGAGCTTCCCGAACGGCCTACGCATCACGGTCGAGGAGCGCCCGCCGGTCCTGCTCGCGCGCGGCGACATCGGGACCGTGCCCGTCGCGGGTGACGGCACCGTGCTGCCCGGCGTCGCGGCCGACGCGAAGCTCCCGGTGATCACCGTGGACCGCCTGCCCGCCCACGGCAAGGTCCGCGACGAGGCGCTCGAGATCGCGCGGGTGCTGGGCGCCGCGCCCGAGCCCCTGGCGAAGCTGATCGAGAGCGTCGACTTCACGAAGGACTACGGCGTGGAGGTCGAGCTCAGGGGCGGGATCCCGCTGCGCTTCGGCGGCGCCGAGCAGGCCGACGACAAGTGGGCCGCGGCCGCGGCGGTGCTGGCCGAGCCCGAGGTCACCTCGCTCACCTACCTCGACCTGCGCGTCCCCGAGCGCCCGGCGATCGGCGGCGCGGCGACGGCCGACGACGAGGGCACGGGCGAGGGCTAGTGGGATCACTCGCCGAGACGTCGAGTCCCGCGAGCCGGGCGGCCGCGGCCTGCGCGGTGGAAACGCAGCGCCGCACGCTACCCTCAACCGTGGGTCGAGGGTTTCGCCGATCGCGAAAGTCTCAACCCGTAGTTGAGGTTGTCGCGATGCATGATTCCATGCGGAACCGGGTGCCCTTCGTTGACAGCCCTAGGGTGTTGCCGTACCGTCGGGTTCAAGTCGAGGTCTTTTCCCCTGGGAAACCCTTTAGTATGGGTTAAGCCTCGGACGGACCCCGGCCGAGGAAGAAAGCAGCAAAAGGAACATGGTCGAGAGCTCCTACCTCGCAGTCATCAAGGTCGTCGGCGCGGGCGGCGGCGGCACCAACGCGGTCTCGCGGATGGTCGACGCCGGGCTCAAGGGCGTCGAGTTCATCGCGATCAACACCGACGTCCAGGCGCTGCAGTCCTGCGACGCCGACATCAAGCTCTCGATCGGCCACAACCTCACCAAGGGCCTCGGCGCGGGCGCCAACCCCGAGGTGGGCGCCGGCGCGGCGGCCGAGTCGCGCGACGACATCAAGGAGGCGCTCAAGGGCGCCGACATGGTCTTCGTGACCGCGGGCGAGGGCGGCGGCACCGGCACGGGCTCCGCTCCCGTGATCGCCGAGATCGCCAAGGAGGAGATCGGCGCGCTCACGGTCGGCGTGGTGACCAAGCCGTTCGAGTTCGAGGGCGCCCGCCGCATGCAGCAGGCGCTCGAGGGCATCGACAAGCTCCGCGCCAACGTCGACACGCTGATCGTCGTCCCGAACGAGAAGCTTCTGCAGGTCGTCGAGCGGCGCACCACCGTCCAGGACGCCTTCCGGATGGCGGACGACATCCTGCGCCAGGGCGTCCAGGGCATCACCGACCTGATCACGACGCCGGGCCAGATCAACCTCGACTTCGCCGACGTGCGCACCGTCATGTCGGAGGCCGGCTCGGCGATGATGGGCGTGGGCGTCGCCTCCGGCGAGAACCGCGCGGTCGAGGCCGCGAAGATGGCGATCTCCTCGCCGCTCATGGAGCAGCCGATCGACGGCGCGACCGGCATGCTGCTCAACATCACCGGCTCCGAGGACCTCAACCTGCACGAGGTCAACGACGCCGCCACGGTGGTCGTCGAGCACGCCGACAAGAACGCGAACGTGATCTTCGGCACCGTGATCGACCCGTCGATGGGCGACGAGGTGCGCGTGACCGTGATCGCCGCCGGCTTCGAGGGGTACGAGACGCTCGCGCGCAAGCCGATCCAGGTCCGCGACCGGGCGCGGCGCCGCTCCGTCTCGCCGCTCGGCGACCGCGAGCGCCGCGAGCTCTCGGTGACCGAGGGCGACATCGACGTCCCGGACTTCCTGAAGGGCCGCTAGCCCCGTCGGCGACGCGGCCGGGCACTGCCGCGCCGGCGGCCGGTAGGCTGCCGCGCGATGAGCGAGCTGCGCCGCACGCCCCTCTACGACGAGCACGTCGCCGCGGGCGCCCGGCTGGTCCCGTTCGCGGGCTGGGAGATGCCGGTGCAGTACGAGGGCGTGATCGCCGAGCACCTCGCCGTGCGCGAGGCGTGCGGGGTGTTCGACGTCTCCCACATGGGGCAGATCGAGACCGAGGGGCCGGGCGCGCTGGGACTGCTGCAGCGCCTGCTCTCCAACGACGTCGCGAGGATTGCGGTCGGCGGCGCCCAGTACGCCGTGCTCTGCCGCGAGGACGGCGGCATCCTCGACGACCTCTTCACCTACCGCCTCGCCGAGGACCGCTACCTCACGGTCACGAACGCTGCCAACCACGCGCGCGATCTCGCCTGGTTCCGCGAGCACGCCGACGGGTTCGACTGCGAGGTGCGCGACGCGCTGGACGCCTGGGCGATGCTCGCCGTGCAGGGTCCCGACGCGCGCCGCATCGTCTCGGGCCTCGCCGCGGGCGAGCTGCCCGCGCGCCTGCGCACGGCCCCGCTCGAGGTCGCCGGGATCGATTGCCTGGTCTGCGGGACCGGCTACACCGGCGAGGACGGCGTCGAGATCCTCTGCCCGCCCGCGCGCGCTGCCGAGCTCTGGCGCGCGCTGCTCGAGGCCGGCGCCAAGCCCGCGGGCCTGGGCGCGCGCGACACGCTGCGCCTCGAGGCGTGCTTCCACTTGTACGGCAACGACATGGACGCCTCGCGCAACCCGGTCGAGGCGGGCCTTGGGTGGTGCTGCAAGGAGGAGACGGGCTTCATCGGCGCCGAGGCGGTGGCGCGGGCGCGCGCCGAGGGCACGGCCGAGGTGCTCGTCCCGTTCGCGCTCACCGAGCGCGGCGTCCCGCGCCAGGGCAACCCGGTGCTCGGCCCCGACGGCGAGCCCGCGGGCGTGGTCACCTCGGGCACGCACTCGCCGTGCCTGGAGCGTGGCGTCGGCATGGCCTACGTGGCGCGCGCGCTCGCCGAGCCCGGCACGGAGATCACCATCGACGTGCGCGGCAAGCACCGCGCCGCGCGCGTAGAGTCCAGGCCGCTGTACGCCAAGAAGGGCGGCTGACGGACGGGATCTGAAAGCGAGCGACGGAGGGAAGGTTTGGCCGCGGAAGAGAGTTACCCCGACGATCTGAAGTACCACCCCGAGCACGACTGGGCGCGCATCGACGGCGACGAGGCGACCTTCGGGATCACCTGGTACGCCCAGGACCAGCTCGGCGAGGTCGTTTTCTTCGAGCCGCCCGAGGTGGGCGCCACCGTCACCAAGGACGAGACCTACGCGGAGGTCGAGTCGGTGAAGGCCGTCTCGGACGTGATCGCGCCGCTCTCCGGCGAGGTGATCGAGGTCAACGAGGCGATCGGCGACAGCCCGGAGAAGATCAACGAGGACCCCTACGGCGAGGGCTGGCTCGTGCGGGTGAAGCTGAGCGACCCGTCCGAGGTCGACGCGCTGCTCGACGCCGACTCCTACCGCGACCTGCTCGCGCAGGGCTGAGCGGCCGCCGAGCAGGGGGACGGGAGAGTTCGCCGAACGGCGGGCCGCGCCGCGGTGCCGTTTAGGATCAGTCCGGTGAGCCGCTACACCTCAGCGACCGACGCGGATCGTCAGGCGATGCTCGCCGCGATCGGGGTCGGCTCGACCGAGGAGCTCTTCGAGCAGATCCCCGCGGAGGTCAGGCTCGACCGCGAGCTCGACCTTCCCGAGGGCCAGTCCGAGCCCGAGGTCTACGACCACCTCGCCGAGCTCGCCGCCCGCAACGTCCACGCCGACCAGGAGCTCTGCTTCATCGGCGCGGGCATGTACGACCACTACTCGCCCGCGATCGTCGAGGCGATCACGCAGCGCTCGGAGTTCCTCACGCCGTACACGCCGTACCAGCCCGAGGTCTCCCAGGGCGGGCTGCAGGTCATGTTCGAGTTCCAGACGATGATGTCGGAGCTCACCGGCCTGCCCGTCTCCAACGCCTCGATGTACGAGGGGCCGAGCTCGCTCGCCTCGGCCGCGTACCTCGCGCTGGGCGCGGCGAAGGGCAGGCGCCCGCGCCTGGTGGTCTCGCGCGGCGTGCACCCGCACGCGCGCGCCACGCTCGCGACCTACGCCGCGGGCTGGGACGCCGAGATCGTCGAGGTCGGGCTCGAGGGCGGGCTCACCGACGCTGATGAGCTCGCGGGCGCCGTGGACGAGCGCACGGCGGCTGTGTTCGTGCAGAACCCGAACTTCCTGGGCGCGGTCGAGGACCTCGAGGCGCTCGCGGCGGCCGCGCACGAGCACGGCGCGCTCTGCGTCGCCTCGGTCGACGCGATCATGCTCGGCGTGCTGCGCCCGCCGGGCGACTGCGGGGTGGACATCGCGGTCGGCGAGGGGCAGCCGCTCGGCGGCAGGCTCGACTTCGGCGGGCCCTCCTTCGGCTTCTTCTGCGCGACCGAGGAGCACCTGCGGCGCATGCCGGGCCGGATCGCCGGCGAGACCCGCGACGTCGACGGGCGCCGCGGCTTCGTGCTCGCCCTGCAGACCCGCGAGCAGCACATCCGCCGCGAGAAGGCCACGCACAACATCTGCACCGCGCAGGCGCTAAACGCCCTCGGCGCGGTGATCTACCTGAGCTGGCTGGGCAAGCACGGCCTCGTCGAGCTCGGCGAGCTGATCGTGCGCCGCACCGCGTACGCCCGCGAGCGCCTGCTCGCGCTCGACGGGGTGGAGCTCTTGCACGACGCGCCGGTCGCGCGCGAGTTCGCGCTGCGCCTCGATGCGCCCGTCCAGGAGGTGCTCGACCGCTGCGCGGCGGAGGGCATCGCCGCCGGGTACCCGCTCGGCCGCGACTACCCCGAGCATCCCGACGGGGTTCTGGTCGCGATCACCGAGCGGCGCTCGCGCGCCGACATCGACCGGCTGGCCGACGCGCTCGGGCGCGCGGTGGCGGGCAGCGGCGAGCGCTCGCGCGCGGAGGTGGCGGGATGAGCGAGCAGGTCCGGATCGAGCGCCCGCCCGCGACCGCGGAGGTGCCCACGCCGCAGCAGCGCGAGGAGGTCGTGACGATCTTCGAGCGCTCGGTCGAGGGCCGCCGCGCGGCCGTGCTGCCCGAGACCGACGTCCCGGAGCGCCCGCTGTCGGAGCTCATCCCCGAGCGGCTGCTGCGCAGCAAGCCTGCGGAGCTGCCCGAGGTCTCCGAGCCCGAGATCGTGCGCCACTACAACCGGCTCTCGCGGCGCAACTTCGACCTGGACACGAACGCCTACCCGCTGGGCTCGTGCACGATGAAGCACAACCCGCGTCTCAACGAGCGGGTCGCGGCGCTCCCGGGCCACGCGCGGCTGCACCCGGCCCAGGACCCCAAGCGCGCGCAGGGGGCGCTCGAGCTCATGTGGAACCTGGAGCGGGCGCTCGCCGAGATCACCGGCCTCCCGCACGTCTCGCTGCAGCCCTCGGCCGGCTCGCACGGCGAGCTCGCCGGGCTCCTGCTCACGCGCGCCTACCACGCCGACCGCGGCGAGCAGCGCACGCGCGTGCTCACCCCGGACACCGCGCACGGCACCAACCCGGCGACGGTGACGATGGCGGGGTACGAGGCCGTCAAGGTCGCGACCGACCCGGACGGCGGCGTGGACGTCGACGACCTGCGCGCCAAGGCGGACGAGAGCGTCGCCTGCCTCATGCTCACCAACCCGAACACCCTCGGCGTGTTCGACCGCAACATCCGCGAGATCGCCTCGATCGTGCACGAGGTGGGCGGGACCCTCTACTACGACGGCGCCAACCTGAACGCGATCATGGGCTGGTGCCGGCCCGGCGACATGGGCTTCGACATCGTCCACCTCAACCTGCACAAGTCGTTCTCACAGCCCCACGGCGGCGGCGGGCCGGGCGCCGGGCCGATCGCGGTGTCCGACCGGATTGCTCCGTACCTGCCGGTCCCGCGCATCGTGCGCCGCGAGGGCGGGAACGGGTCCGGGCCGCGCTTCGACCTGGACTTCGAGGGGTCCGGCAAGTCGATTGGCCGCCTGCGCGGCTTCCAGGGCAACTTCGGCGTGTTCGTGCGCGCCTACGCCTACATCCGCTCGCTCGGCCGCGACGGCCTGCGCGAGGCCTCCGAGACGGCGGTGCTGAACGCGAACTACCTGCTCGCCCGGCTGCGTGAGGGGCGGGCCGGCGAGCGCCTGCCGCTCGGCTTCGGGGAGCGGTGCATGCACGAGTTCGTGCTCAGCGGGGCCCCCGCGAAGCGCGAGCTGGGCGTGACGACGCTCGACATCGCCAAGCGCCTGCTCGACTACGGCTTCCACCCACCGACGATCTACTTCCCGCTGCTCGTGGAGGAGGCGCTCATGTTCGAGCCCACCGAGACCGAGACGCGGGAGACCCTCGACGCGCTCGCCGCGGCGATCGACTCGATCCTCGCCGAGGCCGAGGAGAAGCATCCCGG
>PKER01000191.1 GCA_002919115.1 bacterium | reverse complement strand
ACGCACCGCCGCCGCGGGCGCCGCGGAGCGATTACGCTCACGCCGTGAAGGTCTTCCTCACGGGCGGAACCGGGTTCATCGGGGGCCGCGTGGCGGCGATGCTGCGCGAGCGCGGCGACGAGGTGGTCGCGCTGGCGCGCAACCCGGACCGCGCGCAAAAGCTCCGCCGGATCGGCGCGCAGCTCGTGCGCGGGGACCTCTCCGACCGCGCGGCGCTCGCCGAGGCGATGGCGGGCTGCGACGCGGTGATCCACGGCGCCGCCGTGTACGAGGTCGGCATCCCCGCGAGCGCGCGGCCCGCGATGTTCCGGGCCAACGTGATCGGCACGGAGAACGCCCTGGGCGCCGCCCTCGACGCCGGGCTCCCGCGCGTCGTCTACGTCTCCACGATCGCGGCCTTCGGCAACACGCGGGGCAAGGTCGTGGACGAGGGCTACGAGCACCCCGGCGACTCCTACACCTCCTATTACGAGGAGACCAAGGTGGAGGCGCACCGCCGCGCCAAGCACCTGATTGCCGAGGGCCTGCCCTGCGTCATCGTGCAGCCCGGGTCCGTCTACGGCCCCGGCGACCACTCCGCGGTCGGCAAGCAGATCGAGGACTTCGCGCGCGGCCGGCTGCCCGCGCTCCCCTTCCCCGAGCTGGGGCTCACCATGTGCTTCATCGACGACGTGGCCGCCGGGATCCTCGCCGCCCTCGACCGCGGCGAGCCGGGGCGCGCCTACGTGCTCGGCGGGGAGATCGCGCGCATGCGCGACGTGATCGCGACCGCCGCGCGCGTCACCGGCCGGCGCCCGCCGCGCTTCACCGTCCCCACCGCGCTGCTTCGGGCGCTCGCCCCGGCGGGCCCGCTGGTCGGCAGGCTCATGGGCCAGCCGCCCAACCTGCGCGAGCTGATCTCCTCGGCCGACGGCGTCACCTTCTGGGCCTCGCATGAGCGCGCGAGAGCCGAGTTGGGCTACTCGCCGCGCTCGCTCGAGGAGGGCCTGCGCGAGACGCTCGCGGCGAGCCGCGCTCAGTAGCCCGGGCCGCGCCGCCTGCGGTCGCGCTCGCGCTCGTCGAGGGCGCCCTTGCGGTCGAGCGTCTTGACCGCCGCCTCCAGGTCGCTCACCAAAAGCTCGGCCGTCGCGTGCGCCACGTTCTCCTTGACGAGCGCGCGCATGACCGTGACGTGCTCGGCGTCGGGCGGCAGCGTGTAGGCGGGGACCATCCAGCCGCGCTCCGCCGCTAGCTGGCTCGCCAGGTCGAACTCGTCGTAGGCGAGGTCGCGGTCGGCCAGCCGGAAGCAGACCAGCGGCAGGCGCGGGCCTTCGCCCACCTCCTCGAACCGTCCGGTGCGCCCGATGCTCTCGGCGAGGAAGCGCGCGTTGCGGTCCATGGCCTCGATGATCTCCCGGTACCCCTGCCGCCCGAAGCGGCAGAAGTTGTAGTACTGGGCGAGCACCATCGACGAGCCCGTCGAGAAGTTGAGCGTGAAGGTCGCGTCGGTGCGCCCGAGGTAGTTCTCGTAGAAGACGAGCTCCTCGGGCAGGTCCTCCGGCGCGCGGAAGACGAGCCAGCCGACCCCCGGGTAGACCAGCCCGAACTTGTGGCCGGAGACGTTGATCGAGCGCACCGTCTCGAGCCGGAAGTCCCAGCGCTCGTCGGGGTGCAGGAACGGCCACACGAACCCGCCGCTGGCCGCGTCCACGTGGATCGGCACGTCGAGCCCGCGCTCGTCGCGCAGGCGCCGGAGCATCGCGTCGATCCCCACGATGTCGTCGGCCTGGCCGGTGAACGTGGTGCCGAGCACGCAGACCACGCCGATCGTGCGCTCGTCGATCAGCGGCTCGACGTCGTCGGGCCCGAACGTGTAGCGGCCCTCGCGCATCGGGACCGTGCGCGGCTCGATGTCGAAGTAGCGGCAGAGCTTGTCCCACACCACGTGCACGTCGCGCCCGTAGATCAGGTTGGGCCGCTCGGTGTCCTCCCCCGCCGCCTCGCGGCGCTTGCGCCAGCGCCACTTGGCCGCGAGCCCGCCGAGCATGACCGCCTCCGACGATCCCTGGCAGCGCGCCCCGCGCACCTCGCCGGGCGCGTGGAAGAGGTCGCCGAGCATGCGGATGCAGCGCCGCTCGATCTCGGCCGTGCGCGGGTACTCCGCGTGGTCGATGAAGTTGCGGTGCAGGTTGTCGGCGACCAGCCGGCGCGCCTCGGGCTCCATCCACGTGGTCACGAAGGTCGCCAGGTTGCGCGCCGGGTCGCCGTCGAGCGCCATCTCCTGGTCGATCAGCTCGTACGCGTCGCTCGCGCTCATCCCCTCCTCGGGGAACCGCGCGTCCGGCACGCCGTCGACGAAGAACCGGCCGCCGTAGCGAGCCGGGTGCTCGCCCATCGCGTCCACCCCCCGAACCTAACCGATCCGGGGGGTGCGCTGGGGCCTGAATTCGGCCTGGGTGGCCGGGCTGCGCGCCTAGGCGGCGGGCTTCACGTGCTCGCGCATCCGCTCGACCGCCTCGGTGATCCGCTCGTCCGGGGTGGTCAGCGAGATGCGGAAGAAGCCCTCGCCGGACGGCCCGTACATCGAGCCGGGCGAGATCACGACGGCGGCCTCCTCGAGCACCTTCTCGACGAAGCTCGTCGAGGTGTAGCCCTCGGGCACCGGCGCCCAGACGTAGATCGTCCCCTTGGGCGGCTCGACCTCGACACCGATGTCGCGCAGCGCCGAGACGACCAGGTCGCGCCGGCGCTGGTAGATCGCGTTCATCTCGTCGATCGAGTCGCGCGGTGCGTCGAGCGCGGCGACGGCGGCGAGCTGGACCGCCTCGAACAGGCCGGAGTCGACGTTGGTCTTCAGGCGCCAGTACGTCTTGATCGCGTCGGCGTTGCCGAGGATCGCGGCGCAGCGCCAGCCGGTCATGTTGAAGCCCTTGGACAGGGAGAAGACCTCGACGCCCACCTCCTTCGCGCCCGGCGTGGCGAGGAAGCTCGGGGCGACGTAGCCGTCGTAGGTGGTCTCCGAGTACGCGTTGTCGTGCACGACGAGGATCTCGTGCTCGCGCGCGAGCTCGACGACGCGCTCGAAGAACCCGTCGGGGACGACCGCGCCGGTCGGGTTGTTGGGGTAGTTGAGGAAGAGCAGGCGCGCCTTGCGCAGCGCCTCCGGGTCGATCGCGTCGAGGTCCGGCACGAAGCCGAACTCGGGCACCAGCGGCAGCACGACCGGCTCGGCGCCGGCGAGGATCGGCCCGCCCGTGTAGACCGGGTAGCCCGGGTCGGCGGCGAGCGCCACGTCGCCCGGGTCGAGGAAGGCGAAGCAGAGGTTGTAGATGCACTCCTTGGCGCCGATCGCCGGGATCACCTCGCTCTCTGGGTCGATCTCGACCCCGAAGCGGCGCCGGTAGAAGCGCGCGAAGGCCTCGCGGAACTCGTCGCGCCCGCGGTTCGAGGGGTACTGGTGCGTCCCCGGGTCCGCCACCGCCTTCTGCATCGCCTCGACGATGTGCGGGTAGGTCGGCATGTCCGGGTCGCCGATGCCGAGCGAGATTACGTCGATTCCCTGGGCCTTCTTGTCGGCGATCCGCCGCTCGAGCTCGGCGAACATGTACGGCGGCATCGCCTCAAGGCGCTTGGAAGGATCAGTCAGAGCCATGGGGGCGGTGAATCTAACAACCCGCTACGCGTCGCCCAGCGCGCGCACGAACCCCTCGTCGAGCTCGCCCCGGTAGACGCGGCTCGCGGTGCCGGTGAGCGTCACGTCGAGCTCCGGCGTGATGTCCACGACGAGCTCGCCGCCGTCCAGCTTGACCGTGATCGGGCTCTCCGCGCCGCGCAGGTACGCGGCCACCGCGGCGCCGCTCGCGCCGGTGCCGGAGGAGAGCGTCTCCCCCACCCCGCGCTCGAAGATCCGCGCGCGCACGACGGAGCCGTCGATGCGGATGAACGAGACGTTGGTGCGGTTCGGGAAGAGCTCGGTGTTGCCCTCGATCTCGGGCCCGAGCGCGCCCAGATCCAGCTCCTCGACCTCGTCGCCCACGTCGATCGCGCACTGCGGGTTGCCGACGTTCACGTGCTGGAAGCGCCACTCGCGCCCGCCGGCCGTGAGCGTGCCGGTGCCGTCGGGCGGCCCGCTCGGGTAGTCCGGCGACGCCGTGCGCGCGCGGCCGATCGCCATCGACACCGTACCCGGCGCGGTGATCGTGGGCGTCACGGGCCCGGCCTTCGTGATCACGGAGAACGTGTCGGCGTCGGTCCAGCCCGCCGCCCGCAGGTAGAGCACCGCCTCGCGCGCGCCGTTGCCCGAGAGCTCGGCCTCCGAGCCGTCGGGGTTGAAGATCCGCAGCTCGGCCACGTACTCGTCGGAGGGCGGGTCGCTCAGCAAAAGGATGCCGTCGGAGCCCACGCCGAAGTGCGGCTCGCAGATCCGGCGTATCCGCTCCGGGGTGAGCTCCCACGGGAGGTCACGAGCCTCGATGACGATGTAGTCGTTGCCAAGCGCCTGCCACTTCTCGAATCGCATCGGGCGGGGAGCCTAGCTGCCCGGGCCGCGGTCGAGCCGGGCGAGGATCTCGCGGGCGACCCAGGCGTCGTCGCGCCCGGTCCGGTCGACCAGCTCCACGTGCGGCATCTTGCGCATCCAGGTGAGCTGGCGCCGGGCGAAGGCGCGCTGCGCGGAGCGCATGGCCTCGGTGTCGCCGCGCAAGAGCTCCTCGAAGCCGATCGCCTGCCGCGCCGTGCGCGAGGCGCCCGCCGCGTCCGCGCGCTTCACCTCCTCGACCGCGCCTGCCGCGACCATCGCGTCCACCCGCGCGTTGATGCGGGCGTGGAGCTCGTCGCGCTCGAGCGTGATCCCGAACAGGCGCGCCGGCACGCGCAGGTTCTCCGTCCACAGGCCCTCGCTCGAGGCGTGCGGCGTGATCCCGAGGCGCACGAGCTCGGTGAGCCGGGCGATCCGCTTGCGGTCGTTGGGGTGCACGCCCGAGCGCAGCTCATCGGGCAGCTCCTCGTGCAGCGCCGCCGGGCCGCGCTCGGCGAGGTCGGCCTCCACCGCCGCGCGCACCTCGCTCGGCACCTGCGGGCGCATGTCCAGCTCGGCCAGCGCGGCGCGCAGGTAGAGCCCCGTCCCGCCGACGACGATCGGCCGGCGCCCCTCGGCCAGGAGCTGGTCGATCTCGGCGTGCGCGAGCTGCGCGTAGCGGCCCGCGGAGAACTCGCCGTCGATCGCCACGAAGCCGAGCAGCCGGTGCTCGAGCCGCGCGCGCTCCTCGGGGGTCGCGGCGCCGCTCAGGATCTCCAGGCCCGCGTAGACCTGGATCGAGTCGCAGTTGACCGCGACGGGGTCCTCCCCGCGCTCGCGCAAGAGGTCAGCGAGCTCGATCGCCACCCCGGTCTTGCCGGCCGCCGTGGGCCCGAAGATCGCGATGACGTCCACGCCGGGCGCGGGCTCGCTTGCCCGGGGATCAGCCGATGCGGCTCAGCAGCCGCTCGGTGCCGGTGAGCGTCTGCGAGGTGGCGCCGGTGATCTCGACCTCGACGATCTCGCCGGGCTTGGCCGTGCCGTCGAAGTTCACGACCTTGTTGTGCCGGGTGCGCCCGCGCAGGCGCGCCGGGTCGTTGCGGCTCGGCCCCTCGACCAGCACGTCCATCGTGCGCCCGACGAAGCGCTGGGCGCGCTCGCGCGCGTGCTTCTGCACGAGCTCGACGAGCCGCTCCATGCGCTCGCGCTTGACCGGGTGCGGGACCTGGTCGGGCAGGTTCGCGGCCTCGGTGCCGCGGCGCGGCGAGAAGATGAACGTGAACGCCGAGTCGAAGCCGACCTCGTCGACCACCTCGAGCGTCTCCTGAAAGTCCTCCTCGGTCTCGCCCGGGAAGCCGACGATGATGTCGGTCGTCAGCGAGACGTCGGGCAGGTGCTCGCGGATCATCGCGACGCGGTCGAGGTAGCGCTGCCGGTTGTAGGTGCGCCGCATCGCCTTGAGGATCCGCGAGGCGCCTGACTGAAGCGGGAGGTGGATGTGCTCGCAGACGGCCTCGCACTCCACGTGCGCGCGGATCACGTCCTCGCGCATGTCCTTGGGATGCGGGCTCGTGTAGCGGATGCGGTCGATGCCGTCGATCGCGTCGATCATCCGCAGCAGCTCGGCAAAGCTCGCGTTCCCCTGCGCGCGCAGGTCGCGGCCGTAGCTGTTCACGTTCTGGCCGAGCAGGGTCACCTCGCGGACGCCGTCGGCGGCGAGCTTGGTGACCTCCTCGACGAGCTCGGTGTGCGGCCGGCTCACCTCGCGCCCGCGCGTGGACGGGACGATGCAGTACGAGCAGCGGCAGTTGCAGCCCTGCGAGATCTGCACCCAGGCCTGGAACTCGCGCTCGCGCTTCATCGGCAGGTGCCCGGAGAAGCCCTCGAACTCGAAGTAGCCCTGGGCGCCGATCGAGTCGGTCGTGAGGAACTCGGCGAGCTTGTGGATCTGCCCCGGCCCGAAGGCCACGTCGACGAACGGGAAGCGCTCGAACACCTCCTCCTTCACCGACTGCGCCCAGCAGCCGCCGACCCCGACGATGCGCGACGGGTCCTCGGACTTGAGCCGCTTGGCCTCGCCCAGGTGCGCGATAAACCGGTTGTCGGCCGACTCGCGGATCGAGCAGGTGTTGAAGAGGATCAGGTCGGCCTCGGAGCGCTCGGCAGCCTCCTCGTAGCCCAGCGACTCGAGCATGCCGCGCATGCGCTCGGAGTCGTGCTCGTTCATCTGGCACCCGAAGGTG
>PKER01000194.1 GCA_002919115.1 bacterium | reverse complement strand
GTCGCGGCCGCGCTCGGCGTGCTCGCCGGGGCCGCCGGGCTGTACGCGAGCCACTACCTCGATATCGCCGCGGGCGCGGCGATCGCGCTCGCGGCGCTCGCCACCTTCCTGCTCGCGCAGCTCACGCCGCGGCGCGCCTGATCGCGCCGGCGCCGCAGAGGCGGGAAGCCGCCGGCCGCACGCTAACCGGCCCCCTTCGTGGGTATCGGTTCCCGGTGATGCAACATGACGGCGGCGCCGACCTCGATCTCACCCTGCCGAGCGAGCCGGCCAGCGTCGCCGTGGCGCGGCGCGCGGTCGAGCGCGTCGCCGCCGAGCACGGCTACACGGCGGGCGACGTGGGCCTCGCGGTGACCGAGGCTGTAACCAACGCGGTGCTCCACGCGTATCCAGAGGGACGTCTCGGCACGATCCGCGTGTTGGCGCACGCGGCGCCGGACGGCCTCGAAGTGGAAGTAACTGACAACGGAAGTGGAATGCGGCTCAACTCAACCAGCCGCGGACTCGGCGTGGGGATCGCCCTGATCACGCGCCTGGCCGACGACGCCAGCTTCAGCTCCTCCGAGCACGGAACGCGAGTCCGTATGACGTTCGCGGGAACTACCCAGGGGACCCCCGTCTCGTGACCGGGCACCCCTCCAGCGCGCTGCGGACCGAGACCGGGCGGACGGGCGCGGCCGCATGAAGACGCAGTCACCGTTCGACCTGCCGCGCGAGTCGGCGACGGAGCATCTGGCCGCGATCGTCGAGAACTCCGACGACGCGATCCTCAGCAAGGACGCGACCGGGCGGATCATGAGCTGGAACCCGGGCGCGACGCGCATCTACGGGTTCGAGCCCGATGAGGTCATCGGCCGCCCGATCTCGATCCTGGTCCCGCCGCACCGCGCCGGCGAGGAGCTGGAGATCATGCGCACCATCCTGAGCGGGGAGCGGGTCTCGCATTACGAGACCGAGCGCCTCACGAAGGACGGCCGGGTGATCATCGTCTCGCTGACGATCTCGCCCGTACGCAACGCCGAGGGAACGATCCTCGGCGCGTCGGTCATCGCCCGCGACGTCACCGACCGGCACTGCCGCGCCCGCCTCTCGGGCCTGCTGCAGCGCGTCACCGCCGACCTGTCCCGGGCCGTGACGCCCGCCGCCGTGGTCGAGGCGACCGTCGACAACGCCTTACGGGCGTTCGGCGCGGACTCGGTCAAGCTCGGCCTGCGCCGCAACGGCGACGTGCTGGTCGCGGCCAGCGCGGGCCACGACGCCGGGGAGCTGGAGCGCCTGGAGAGCTTCCCGCTCGACGCGGACCTGCCGATCGCCGAGGCGATGCGCACCGGCGAGCCGATCTGGCCCAACGAGGCCGGCGACGAGCAGGGTGCGGCGGCGGACCCCCCGTCCTCCACGGTGGTCCTGCCCCTGGTCGCGGGCGGCAGGGCGCTGGGCGCGCTGTCGGTGAGCTTCGACGCGCCGCGCGAGTTCGACGCCGAGGAGCGCGCCCTGCTCCTCGCCGCCTCCCAGCAGGCCGCGTACGCGCTCGGCCGCGCGCAGATCTACGAGCTTCAGCGCCTCGACGCGGAGCGACAGGCGTTCCTCGGCGAGGCGGGCGGCCTGCTCGCGGGCTCGCTCGACCCCCGGGCGACGCTCGTCGGGCTCAGCGAGCTCAGCGTGCGCCACCTGGCCGACCTCGCCTGCGCGTACCTCGTCGACGACGAGGGTGAGCTCGCCGTGGCAGCGGTGGCGCACGCGCATCCCGACCTGCGCGCGCGCACGAGCGACCTGGCCGAGCAGCTGCGCGCCGCGCCCGGCGACGGGATCGTGGGCCGCGCGCTGGTGCGCGGCGGCGAGCTGCACGGCGTCTCCCCCGGCAAGCCGTGGCTCGACGGGTACCCCGACGCACGGGCGCTCGCCCACTCGCTCGACGCCCACTCGCTGATCGTCGCCCCGCTGCGCGCCAAGGGCCGCGCGCTCGGCGCGCTCGTGCTGGGCGCCGCCACGGCTACGCGCCGGTACGACTCGCCCGACCTCGCGCTCCTCGAGGACCTGGGGCACCGCGCCGGACTCGCCGTCGCGAGCGCCCAGGTGTTCCGTCGCGAGCACGACGCGGCCGTCACCCTCCAGCGCGCCCTCCTCCCGAAGGCCCTGCCGGAGATCGAGGGAATGGCGTTCGCCGCCCGGTACGAGCCGGCGGCGCCGGGGCTCCAGGTGGGCGGCGACTGGTACGAGGTGGTGAGCGTCGCCGACGGCATGGTGGGCCTCACGATCGGCGACGTCGCCGGCCGCGGCCTGCGCGCCGCCGCCGTCATGGGGCGCATCCGGCCCGCGCTGGCCGCCTACGTGCTGGACGGACACCCGCCCCACGAGGCCGTGGGCAGGCTCGACCGCCTGCTGCATGAGATCGCCGACCCCGTGATGACGACGATCTTCCACATGCGGTACGACCGCGACCGGGGGATCGCCCGCTTCGTGCGCGCCGGCCACCCGCCCGCCCTGTTGCGCGCCTCGGACGGGTCGATCACCCCGCTCGAGGGCACGGGGAACCCGCCGGTCGGCGTCCTCTCCGGCGCCACGTACACCGAGGCCGAGGTCGCGATCCAGCCCGGGAGCATGCTGCTGCTCTACACCGACGGCCTGATCGAGGGCCGCGACCGCGACGTGCGCACCGGGCTCGCGCGGCTGAAGCGCGCCTTCGCGAGCGCGCCCGGGGATCCGCACGCGTGCCTCGACTGGCTGAGCGACCAGCTCGAGTGCGACAGCTTCCCAGACGACGTCGCGATGCTCGCCATCGCGACCTGAGCCGGCGCTGCTCCTCGGCCCGGCCTACAGGCCGAGGCGGCGCACGCCGGCCTCGTTCCAGCCGAGATGGTGCGCGACCTCGTGGCGCACCGTGCGCTCCACCTGCGCGCGCAGGAGCTCGGGGTCGTGCCCGAAGTCCCGCTCGAGAGTGTCCTGGTAGATCACGATCCGGTTGTGGTAGTTGCGGCGCGCGAACGTGTCGCCGAAGTAGTGGCCGTACGCGAAGTGCTCGCGGCCGCGGTTCGAGATCACCACGGGCGTGTCTTCGAGGAGCTTCTGGATGTCCGGCGGCAGCGCGTCGAGCGCGTCGATGACGAGCTGGTCGAACTCCGTGAGCGGCCGCTCGGGCGGCGGCATGGCGGCGAGCTTCTCGCTGCGCTCCGTGAGCCGGTGGTACTCACGCTCCGACATCTCGTCGCCGGTGAGCGCCACGACCCCCCAGGCCGTGAGCAGGACGATCGCGAGCACGGCGACCAGCAGGGTGATCAGGTCGTTCACCCCGCGGAGCGACGGCGGGTTCAGAAGCAGGAGGGTGACCCCGGCGATGAACGCGGCGATCGCGGCCGCGCGAAGCGGGGGACCGAAGGTTTCCCTCATACCCCGAGGTTAGACATCCCCACCAAACGTTCAGCCCTGGCCTTCGAAAATCGACTACCACGGCTGAACGTCGCGGCGGCGCTGCGGGACGTTCAGCCCTGGTGTTCGAAAAACGACGACCAGGGCTGAACGTGGGGCTTGGGGGCGGGTTTGACGGCTCGGCTGCGTCGGGTAGGGTGCCCTTGAACCCGCCGACCGGCCTTCCGGCCGAGGCAAAGGAGGACGAGGATGACCGATCCCGACCCCACGCGTAAGCGGGCGCTCGCGATGCTTGCCCTCGCGGCCGCGCTCATGTTCGCGCTCGGCGGCTTGGCCGCCTGCGGCGACGATGACGACTCCGACAGCGGGGTCGACGTGCAGACCGCGACGGAGGAGCAGACGACCGAGGAGCCCGCGCCCGAGGACGAGGGCGGAGGCGGTGGCGGTGGCGGTGACGCCGAGGCCGGCGCACAGGTCTTCGCCGACAACTGCGAGGCCTGCCACGGCCCCGAGGGCAGCGGCGGAGCCGGTCCCGCCCTGGCGCCGTTCGACGACCCGCAGGCGGTCGAGCGACAGGTGCGCAACGGCGGTGGCGGCATGCCTCCGTTCGAGGGCAAGCTCTCCGACCAGGAGATCGAGGACGTGGTCGCCTACGTGACCCAGGACATCGCAGGAGGCGGCAACTGACCCGGTGAACCCGCCGCGCGCGGCTAGGGTGGGCGCATCGCTGAGGCCCTTCTCTTCGCGGTGATCGCTTCGTCCGCCCTGCCGCTCGGCGGGTGGATCGGCGCTTGGCACGCGCCGAGCCGCGAGGTAACCGCTGCCCTCCTCGCGTTCGCCTCCGGCGCGCTCGTCACCGCGGTCGCCATCGAGCTGTTCGAGGCCGCCTTCGAGCACGGCGGCGCGTGGCGCGCCGGGCTCGCGTTCCTCGCGGGCGCCACGATCTTCATCGTGGCCGACACCTGGCTCGAGCGCCGCAAGCACCGGCGCCACGCCGCGGGCGGCGGCATCGGGTTCGCGCTGCTGGCCGGCGTGACGCTCGACGGCGTCCCCGAGAACCTGGCCATGGGCGTCGGCCTGGTCGAGGGCACGAGCCTGGCCCTGCTGGTCGCGATCTTCGTCTCGAACCTGCCCGAGGCGATCGTCGGCGCCGAGAAGATGCGCGAGGCGGGGATGTCCGAGCGCGCGATCCTCGGCATCTGGACCGCGGCCGCAATCCTGCTCGCGATCCCCGTGCTGGTGGGCTACGGCGCGCTCGAGGGAGTCTCGGAGTCGGCACTCTCCTGGCCGCTCGGCCTGGCCGCGGGGGCGGTGCTCGCCTCGCTCGCCGACACGCTCATGCCCGAGGCCTACGAGGAGGCGCGCGGCAAGCCGCGGATCGCGTACTTCACCGCGCTTGGGTTCCTGCTTTCGTTTCTGGTCTCGACCGCGTAGCGCGGCGCGCCAGACGCGTCGGCCCCGCGCTCGCACTGGGCTGGATGTCCGCCGCTATCGGGCCCCCATGAGCTCGTCTGCGGGCACGCGCTCGACCTCGATCTTCGCCGGGTAGGAGCGGTAGAGGCCCGCAGCGCGCAGAGCATCCGCGACGCATCCGACCGCCTCGGCCACGAAGCCGGGATAGTCGTCGGCATCCGCGGACACGACGACCTCGGTGACTCCACCCCCTCCCCCCAGCACCGGGCCGAGCTCGCCTCCGACGTCCTGAAGCGCATCGAAGAACGACTCCCAGCGCTTCTCGTCATCGGGCGGCGGGAAGTTCGCGATCGCGATCCACGCACGAAGCTCCATTGCGCAAGACGGGTCGGAGTTACCGCGCCGCAGCTGACACGGACCGGCTACGCCGACGTCGCGCTGTTCGATCGGCCGCGGATAGGCCGCTCTCGCGAGCGCTCGCCGCGAGCCGAGGCCCGCGCTACTCGCAGCGCACGAACAGCCCGGTCTCGTAGCTGTGGCCGTCCTCCACGCAGGCCGCGCGCTTCTGGTCGTTGTAGACGAACACGAAGGCGATGGCGGCGGCCGCCGCGAGCACGATCCCGGCCGCGCGCAGCCACAGCCCGCGCATCTCCCGCGCCGCATCCTCGCCGGCGGCGCCCTCCCCGCGAAGCTCCTGCAGCTCGCGCCAGACCCGCAGCCCGGCGGCGACCAAGAGCCCCATGAACACGAACCATGCGACGGCGATCACGCCGGTATCCCATCAAACCCGCCGCCCAAGCGTCCGTGCTCCGGGTCTATGGTGCGAGACGACATGCCGGGACAGGTCGTCTACAGCTCCGGTCGAGCGCGATGACGCGCCCGATCCGGCCGCCGGACATCGCCGAGCTCCGCGCCTTCTGCGTGGCGGCCGATCTCGGCAGCATCGGCCGCGCGGCGGCGGCGCTCGGGATCAGCCAGCCGGCTGTCTCGAAGCGCCTGCGCACGCTCGAGGCGGTGGCGGGCGTGGAGCTGCTCGAGCGCTCCCGCGGCGGGGTCAAGCTCACCGACGCCGGCCGGCGCCTCTACCCGGAGGCGCGCAAGCTCCTCGACCAGGCTGACCACATCACCGAGATGCTCGGGCTGTTCGAGGCCGGCGAGCGGGCCCTGCGGATCGCACTGAGCCACACGATCGCCGAGTTCGTGTTCGCGCCGGAGCTCGTCGCCTTCCAGACGCGCCAGGGGGCCAGGCCGTTCCCGATCGAGACCATCGTCGGCAACTCGCGCACGGTCCGCCAGGCGGTCGCCGAGGGCCGTGCCGACGTGGGCGTCGCTGCAGCTCGCCTGCCCGACGACCCCGAGGACCGCCTCGAGGAGCTCGAGCTCCTCGACGACGAGATCGTGCTGGCGGTGCCCCAGTCGCACGCCTGGTACCAGCGCTCCGAGGTCCCGCGCGACCGGTTCCTCGCGACGCCTCTGATCGTGCGCGACCCGAGCGCGCACAGCCGCCGCCTGGTGGACGCGGTCCTCGCCTCGAAGCGGCTGCGGCTCGCCCCGCCCCTCCTCGAGGTCGGCAGCACCGTGGCGGCCAAGAGCGAGGCCCTCGAGCTGGGCGCGCCGCTCCTCCTCTCCGCGCTCGCCCTCGACGAGCACCGCGACCACCTCTACCGGCGCCCCGTCGAGGGCCTGCGCTTCCCGCGGCGCTTCTTGATCGTCTGCCGCTCGCAGGCCGATCTGCCGCCGCGCGCCAAGGAGCTCATCGCGTTCCTGCGCCGCCGCCGGCTCACGGTCCTCCCCGCCCCGCCCCAGGGCTCATAACCAGCGGTTTTCACGAGCCCTCGGTTTCCGCGCCCACGAACCGGCTCCGCGCGCCCAAAACGCGCGTCCGCGCGCCGATAGTGGAGGTGAGAGAGAGAAAGCCCGAGGGAGGACCCGAGATGAGCACTCAAACACACCGCACAACCACGGCCCGGCG
>PKER01000306.1 GCA_002919115.1 bacterium | reverse complement strand
CCCGGGCCGCCGGCGCCGCCAGCGCGGCGAGGAGGAGGGCAAGCCTGGGGGCACCCCTTCGCAGCATCTCTTCCGCCACCTTCAGATCACCCCCCCATCCCACTCGCGCGGGACGATCAGGACGGGGCAAGGCGCGGTGCGCGCAACGGCGGCGGAGACGCTGCCGAGCAGGGCGCGGCGGATCGGCCCGTAGCCACGCGAGCCCAAGACGAGCAGGTCGAGCTCGACGCCGCGCGCGGCGAGCGCCGCGGCGGGATCGCCCTCGAGCAGCGCGGTGGTCACCTCGAACTCGCAGTCGATCTCCTCGGCGGCCTCGGTGAGCGCCTCCCGCAGGCGCTCGCGCAGCGCGGCCTCCACCTGGGCAGCGCCCCCGGCCGCCACCACCGGTGAGGCCGGCGCGAGCGGGCGCACGACCCCGATCAGCTCGAGCTCGGCGTCCAGCGACTTGGCGAAGCGCTTGGCTGCGGCGAGCGCCGCCCGGCTCTCGGGCGAGCCGTCGTAGCCCACGCCGACGAGGCCGAGGCCCGGCCGGTCCGGCGAGTACCCGCGCGGCACGACCACCACCGGGCAGGGCGCTCCGTTCAGCAGGCGCTCGGCCACGCTCCCGGGGTAGACGCGGCCGAGCGGGCCGTGGTGGGTCGAGCCCAGGACGATCAGGTCCGCCCCCTCGTGCTCGGCGCGGTCGTTGAGCGCCCGCGCGGGCGAGGAGTCGCGGACCGGACGGGGCTCGAAGGGGGCGCCGTCGAGCACCGACGCGGCGCGCGCGAAGACCTCCTCGAAGCGTTCGTGCACGGCGCGCTCGTAGGCGTCGACGGCGATCGGCGGGGGCGCGTAGTCGAGCGCCGCCACGACGTGGATCTCGGCGCCCTCGATCGCCGCGAGCGAGCGGGCGAAGCGCAGGGCCTCGTCAGCGTGCTCGCTCCCGTCGTAGCCCACGAGGATCTTCATCTCAGGCTCCCGCCCGCGGCCTGCGCCGCTGCGGCGCCGCGGGGCTCGAGCGCCGGCGGCGCCACCCCAGCTCGATCGCGGCCCGCTGCAGCTCCACGACGCGCGCCCGCGCGAGCGCCTTGCCGCAGCTCGCGCACCGGTCCAGGTCGGCCCAGCCGGCGATCGTGAACGTGTCCTCTCCGCAGTGGGGGCACCGAACGAGAGGCATGGCAACCCTCAGCTACGTCCACCACCGGCCGGGCCGCCCGGACCTGTCCTTGGACATGTCTCGGGGCATCCCAAGCTCATAGACCGCGGATCCTCCGCCGCGGGCCGCGGCGCCCGTGCGGCGGGATCGCGAAACCGAGCGCGATCAGAACGGCGGCGAGGCCGACTGCGATCTGCGTCATCGACAAGATCTCCATGACGGGGCCGAGCCTCGCAGGGGGCGCCACACGCTCCATCCGTGCGGGACCCGCGACCGGCCTCCGTGGTGGCTACGGGGTCCGATCGGGAGCCGCCGCACGAGGCGGCCGGCCTTCCCCGCGCGTAGCTTCGGGGTGAACCCCGAACCGAAGGAGCGAAGGAGCGCCACCGATGACGGACTCGACACTCAAGGCCCGCGGGAGCAGTCCCGCCCCGCCCTACGAGCGCGCGACCGTTGGCGACGCGATGCGGGTCGGCGTGGTCTCGTGCCCCGCGGAGACCCCGTTGCGCCAGGTGGCGCGCATGATGGCCGCCGAGCGCATCCACTGCGTGGTGGTCATGCAGGAGGCCGGCTGGGGCGTGGTCACCGACAGCGACCTGATCCGGGCAGCCGAGGGGGACGTGGATCGGACCACGGCGGGACAGGTGGCGGGCAGCGCGATCCCGAAGGTGACCCCGGGGGATCCGCTTGACCGCGCGGCGCGGCTCATGGTCGAGCACGAGGTATCGCACGTGCTCGTCGTCGAAGAACCAACCGGGCACGCCGTGGGCGTGCTCTCGACGCTCGATGTTGCGCGCGTGCTGGGGGAATCGTGAAAGCCAGTCGCCGGCTCAGACGACCGGCGACCGGCGACCCCCTTCGCATCCGTAGCCACTACGGATGAGCGCTACGGAGGGACTTACGAAACGAGACATGGCCGCTGCGACTAACTTGAAGCCTCATGGTGCGTGCGCTGCAGGTGGAGAGGTTCTGATGGCGGCCATGGCTGCCGACGGCGAGCGGACGATCACGGTCATCCTCGCCGACGATCACGCGATCGTCCGCGACGGGATCCGCATGATCCTCGAGTCCGAGCCCGACATCGAGGTCGTCGCCGAGGTGGGCGACGCCGAGAGCGCGCGCCGGCGCACGTCGGGGCTCAAGCCGGACGTGCTCGTCCTCGACCTCAACATGCCGGACGGCTCGAGCCTGCCGATGATCCCCGCGATCCGCGAGGGGTCGCCGGACACCGCGATCATCGCACTCACCATGCAGGAGGACCCGTCCTTCGCCCGCGAGGCGTTCCGCCTGGGCGCGAAGGGCTACGTCGTGAAGCGCTCGGCGGGCAAGGAGCTGATCCAGGCGATCCGCGAGGTGCTGAACGGCGGCAGCTACATCAACCCGCAACTCGGCGCCAAGGTGGCAGCCGAGCCGGAGGGCCCGCCCGGCGGCCTCACCCGCCGCGAGGCCGAGGTCCTCGCGCTGATCGCGCAGGGCTACACCAACCCCGAGATCGCGGAGCGCCTCGTGCTCAGCGTACGCACCGTCGAGACGCACCGGTCGGCGATCCACCGCAAGGTCGGGACGACCAACCGCGCGGCGCTCGTGCGCTTCGCCCGCGAGCACGGACTCGTCGAGGACGTCTGAGGCTCAGACCCAGCGCGAGCCCAGGCGTACCTCGACGCGGGGCGTCTCGGTGCTCGCCGCGCGCCGCGCGGGCAGCCGGGCACGCAGCTCCGTGCCGCCCCCGGGCGCGGGGCCGATCTTCAGGCTGCCGTCGACGAGCGCCACGCGCTCGCGCATCCCCAGAAGGCCGAAGCCGCCGTCCGTGCGCTCGGGGTCGAAGCCCTTGCCGTCGTCGCGGACCACGACCTCGACGGCGCCGTCGGCCTCCGTGACGCGCAGCCTGACCGTCTCGGCCTCGGCGTGCTTGACGACGTTGTTGAGCCCCTCCTGCACGAGGCGGTAGATCGTCGACTCGATCTCCGGGTCGAGCCGGTCGTCGCCGGCGCCGTCGAGGTCGATGTCGGCGTCGACGCGCAGCCCCGAGATCCCTGCGATGCGCTCGACCAGCGCCTCGATCGCGGGCTCCACGCCGAGCTCGTCGAGCGCCGCCGGGCGCAGCTCGGTGATCAGCCCCTGCAGGTTGCCGATGCCGCGGTCGATGTGCTCGGCCGCGCGCCGCAGGAGCTCCTTCGCGCGATCGATGTCGTCGGCGAGGTCGATCGCCTCGATCAGCATCTGCAGCGCGCCGAGCTCCTGCAGCGTCTCGTCGTGCAGCTCGCGCGCCCAGCGGCGGCGCTCGCGCTCCGACGCGTCGAGCGCGAGCCGCAGCTTTTCCTCCTCGGCGGCCTTCGCGGTGGCGAGCGTGGTCACCGCGGAGGCGACGAACGAGGTGAACAGGCGCTCGTCCTCGTCGTCGAAGCGCTTGCCCGGCTCGGTGTGCATCGCGACCAGAAGCCCCACCTCACCGCTGCGGAAGTCGAGCCTGGCGACGAGGGCGGCGGTCGCGTCGACGGCGAGGCCCTTGTTGCCGAGCGTGGCGTGCTCGCCGGCGGCGAGGCTGCGCGGCAGCGAGTGGCTCAGGCCCTCGGCGACGATCGGGGCGTCGCTGGGGATCTTCGCGCCGACCAGATCGGCGGCCCCCTCGCCGGCGGCGGCGGTGACCACGAGCTCGTCGCCCGCCGAGAACAGAAGCGCGACCCGCTGCGCGCTCACGAGGTCGCGGCCGCGCTTGCAGATCAGCTCGGAGAGGCGGTCCACCCCCATCCCGGCGGCGCCCGCGCGCGCGAGCGCAGCGCTCGCCTCGAGCGTGCGCAGGGCGCGCTCGAGCTCCGCCTGGCGGCGCTCCACGCTGCCGTGGAGCCGGGCGTTGTAGACGGCGATCGCGGCCCACTCGGCGAGCACCGTGACCATGCGCTCGTCGTTCTCGTCGAACGGCTGGCCGCCGGCCTTCTCGGTCAGGTACAGGTTCCCCCAAGCCTCGCCGCGGATCAGGATCGGGACGCCGAGGAACGTCTTCATCTCCGGGTGGTGGGCCGGGAACCCGAAGGAGTACGGGTGCGCGCTCAAGTCGTCGATGCGCAGCGGCTTCGGGTTCTTGATGAGCTCGCCGAGGACGCCGCGGCCGCGCGGCAGCGGGCCGATGCGCCGGCGCGTCTCCTCGTCGACGCCCAGGTACACGAAGCGCTCGAGGCCCTTCTTCTGCGCGTCGAGCACGCCGAGGGCGACATAGCGGGCCCCGGTGAGGTCGCGGGCCTCCTGGATGACACGCCGCAGGACCGCGTCGAGGTCCAGCTCGGAGACGAGCGCCCGCCCCACCTCGAGGAGGCGCTCGACCTGCTCCTTCGACAGCGTGGCGCCGCTTGTGGTCAGTGCCGCGTGTTCGGGCTCGTCCACCGATCCGAACGGTACCGCCCACGCACGCGAGCGGCCAACACGGCGAGGCGGCGCGGGAGGGGTTGGTCGCCGGCGGCCGCGGGGCCGCCGGCGTTTGCGCGCCTAGTCGAGGACGAAGGTGACCTTCAGGTCGACGCGGAAGCCGGTGATCCGGCCGTCCTCGACTAGCACCTTCTGCTCCTTGACCCAGGCGCCCTTGATCCCGCGGACCGTCTCCGACGCCTTGGCGATTCCCTGCTTGACCGCGTCCTCGAAGCTCTCCTCCGAGGTCGCCGTGAGCTCTATGACCTTTGCGACCGCCATCGCGATCCTCCTTCGTAGGGATTGATGCCGCCGCCACCGAAGCCTCGGTGCGCGGATGATCGAGCCGAGTACCCGCGCGGAGCGCTCGCAAGCGGGCGCCTCCGTAGTGGCGACGGAGCGGAACCACCGGGCCGCAACGGATGGAGCGGCGCGCCCGCGGGCATACCGTCGGGGCTGCGTAAGGAAGCGATCAGAGGAGGTGCCGAGATGGCAGCGACCCTCACGCCCGTAAGCCCCTTCGCCGAGCTCGGGGAGCTGCGCGAGCGCATCGACCGGGCGTTCGGCGACCTGTTCCAGGATCTCACCGACGGCGCTCGGCGCACGTGGCGGCTCTCGGTCGACGTGGTCGATGAGGACGACCGGTACGTGGTGCTGGCCGACGTGCCGGGCATGGACCCCGACGACGTCAAGATCGAGGTCAAGGACAACGTCCTCACGGTCTCCGGCGAGCACAGCGAGAGCGAGGAGGAGAAGAAGCGCAACTTCGTCCGCCGCGAGCGGCGCTGGGGCGCGTTCTCGCGCTCGATGACGCTGCCGCCCGGCGTCGAGGCCGACGACGTCAAGGCGACTTTCTCCGACGGCGTCCTCGAGATCTCGATCCCGAAGCCCAAGGCGGAGGAGCCCGAGACGAAGCGGATCGAGATCAGCCGCAAGTGAAGAGCTGACCTCTGGGCCACACACAGACGCCGCCGGGCATCCGCGAGCGCCCGGCGGCCCACAACAGACACAGGCACGCGCTCCGCAAGCGCGCACCAGAAGGCCGGGCGTCCCCGTGGCGCCCGGCTTTCGCTTGGGCGGGCGTCAGGGCCGCGAGACCTTGACGCGCGCCTTGCCGCTGCCGCGCACGGCCCGGACCTCCACCCGGAGCTTGGCCTCGCCGCACACGGTGTAGGAGACGCGCTCGCGGCTGCGGGGCTTGGTGGAGCGCGCGACGCGCTTTCGGCCCGCGTACAGGAAGAGGTCGAAGTCGGCGCGGCGCGGGCCCCGCAGCTTCACGATGAGCCTGCCGTCGAGCGGGGTCTTCACGTTGATGGACGCGGCCCGGCCGCTGCGGATGCGGCCCGCGTACGCGGTCTTGCGGTTGGAGCGCCAGGGGTTTCGCACGTCGGTCGCCAGCCGCGCGCGCGATGTGGCGTCGGGCTTGAAGAAGTTGTCCCACTCCCAGGCGACGGTGTTCGGGGGGAAGTGGTACTCGGCGTAGGACTCGGCGTACGCCTCGCCGGGGTGCTGGAAGTAGTCGTCCGGGTCGATCCGGCCGGTGCGCGTCCCGCGGCAGACGCCGATGTAGCTCGCCCAGCGCTTCGTGCCCCAGTCCAGCGCCCCGCCGGCGAACGGCGGGTTGCGCCGGTGGTTGGCGACGTGGTGGCCGTACTCGTGGGCGAGCACGTAGTCGGTGGGCAGGCCGCCGTACTGCGGCTCGCCGACGACGACGATCAGGTCCTGGGACGGGTAGTAGCAGGCGGCCGCGCCCTCCCCGCACCTGACGGGCATCTCGGGCGGGCCCACCACCTCGACCAGCAGGCCGTCCAGCTCGCGTCCGTGCAGCAGCCCGTCGAGAAAGTCGACGAGCTCCTGGTCCGCCTGCGGGTTGGGCCCGTAGTAGCCGGACCTGTCGACGTACACGGTGTCCCCCGCCGGCGTCGTGTAGGCGTTGATCGCGCGCCTGCGCGGGAGCGGGTGCGACGTCCCGGGGATGACCCTGTCGACGAGCGGGGGCGCGTCGGCCGGGGGCGGGGTGACGATGCCCGGCACGAGCGAGGGCTCCCGCCCCACCGGCTCGGCTGCGCCCGCCGGGCCGCTCGCTGCGATCCCCACGAGCAGGGCGACCATCCCCGTCACGATCGCGCTCCTTCGCATCTCTCCCCTCCCCTGGTCAGGCTCTTCCGTGGATAAACGAACCGCCGGGCCCCGCGGGCCCGGCGGGGGGGGGGGGGGGGCGGGGG
>PKER01000078.1 GCA_002919115.1 bacterium | reverse complement strand
TTGAGCGACGCGTAGGGGTCCTGGAAGATGATCTGCATCTCGCGCCGCAGCGCGGTGAGCGCGCGGCCCCGCAGGTTTTGGATCTCGCGCCCCTCGAAGAGGATCTTGCCCGCCGTCGGGTCGAGCAGGCGCATGATCGTGCGCGCGAGCGTCGACTTCCCGCAGCCCGACTCGCCGACCAGCCCGAGCGTCTCGCCGCGCCGGATCGCGAAGCTCACGCCGTCGACCGCGCGCACGCGGCCGATCTCGCGGTCGAAGATCACCCCGGTCTTGATCGGGAAGTGCTTCTCCAGGCCGACGACCTCGACCAGCGGGGCCTCGCCCGCGGCGCCCCGGCCCTCGTTGCGCGCGCCCGTGCTCACGCCGCCTCCAGGCCGATCTCGCCGCCCTCGACCACGCGCTTCGCGCGCTTCTCGTCGGGCCCCAGCCAGCAGCGGTCCGCGTGCGCGGAGTCGCCCGAGCGCGGCTCGAGCGGCGGCTCGACCGCGCACCTGTCGAACGCGTGCGGGCAGCGGGGGCGGAACTTGCAGCCCGCGGGCAGCGCGAGCGGCGAGGGCGGCTGCCCCTTGATCTGCGCGAGCTTCGCCGCGCGCGGGCGGTCCATGCGCGTCACCGACCCCAGCAGGCCCCAGGTGTAGGGGTGCTGCGGGTCGTAGAAGAGCGCGTCCACGGGCGCGGACTCCACGGCGCGCCCCGCGTACATCACGAGCACGCGGTCGGCCACCTCGGCGACCACGCCCAGATCGTGGGTGATCATGATCACCGCCATCCCGAGCTGCTCGCGCAGGTCCTTGATGAGCCCGAGGATCTGGGCCTGCGTGGTCACGTCGAGCGCCGTCGTCGGCTCGTCGGCGATCAGGATGTCCGGCTCGTTGGCGAGCGCCATCGCGATCATCGCGCGCTGGCGCATCCCGCCGGAGAACTCGTGCGGGTACTCGTCGAGCCGCCGCCGCGCGTCGGGGATGCCGACCATCTCGAGCAGCTCCACCGCCCGCGCGGCCGCGTCCGCCTTGCGCGCGCTGCGGTGCACCTGGATCGCCTCGATCAGCTGCCTGCCGATCGTGTAGAAGGGGTGCAGCGAGGACAGCGGGTCCTGGAAGATCATCGAGATCCGGTTGCCGCGCAGCTCGCGCAGCTCCTCCTCGCCGAGCGCGATCAGGTCGCGCCCGTCGAACTCGGCGCGCCCCGAGATCACCGTGTCCGGGCCCCGGGTGAGCCCGAGGATCGAGAGGCTGGCGACGCTCTTGCCCGACCCGGACTCGCCGACGATGCCGAGGATCTCCCCGCGGCGCAGGTCGAACGAGAGCCCGTCGACCGCGCGCAGCTCGCCCGCGTCCGTGCGGAACGTCACCTCGAGCCCGCTGACCGAGAGCAGCTCTGTCCCTGGGGCGCTCACGAGTAGCGGACCCTCGGGTCCAGGTACGCGTAGAGGACGTCCACGATCAGCGAGAAGATCACGATGAAGAACGCCCCGAAGAGCACGATCCCCTGGATCAGCTCGTAGTCGGACTGGCCGATCGCGGAGGCGAGCTCCCCGCCGACGCCGGGGATGTTGAAGACGGTCTCGGTGAGGATCGCGTTGCCCGCGAGCAGCGTGCCGATGTCGACGCCGAGCAGCGTGACCACCGGCGTGAGCGCGCTGCGCAGCCCGTGGCGGCGGACCACGACGCCCTCCGGCGCGCCCTTGGCGCGCGCCGTGCGGATGTAGTCCTCGCCCATCACCTCGATCATCTGCGAGCGGATGTAGCGCGCGTAGATCGCCGCCGTCGCGCTCGCCAGCACGATCCAGGGGAGGATCATCGCGCCGACCTTGCCCAGGAACGTGTCCGCCTCCGAGTAGGCCCCGATGCCCGGGAAGATCTTGATCACGCCGACGTCCTGGGCGAACAGGTACAGCGCCACGAGCCCGAGCCAGAAGACCGGCGCCGAGATCAGCGTGAGCGTCGTGATCATGGTGGTGCGGTCCAGCAGCGAGCGCCGGCGGACCGCCGAGATCACCCCGACCGGGATCGCGACCGCGAGCCACAGGATCGCCGCCCCGACGGTGAGCATGATCGTCGCGGGCAGGCGGTCGAAGATGATGTCGCGGACGGGGGCGTTGTTCTGGAAGATGCTGCGGCCGAGGTCGAACTCGGTGACGACCCCCTCGACGTAGCGGGCGAAGCGCACGTGGATCGGGTCGTTCAGGCCCAAGCTCTCGCGGATCGCCTCGATCTGCTCCACCGAGGCGCCGCGCCCCGCGCGCAGCTGCGCCGGGTCGGCGGTCGGCAGCACGTTGAAGATCACGAAGATGACCGCCGTCACGATGAACAGCAGCGCGACGGCCCAGAGCAGGCGTCTTGCGATGTAGCGGAGCATCGTGCGGTGGTCGGTGGCGGTGGTGCGGGAGGGGCCCGCCGCGCCGGGCGGGCCCCTCGTCGCGGTTTCCTTCCCCTACCTCACTCGGCCTTCAGGGACGTGAACGCCAGGTCCCAGTTGGCGTTGAACAGGTTGATCACGCCGGCGACGTCGGCCGACTGGATGTTCACCTGGTTGTCCCAGACGTAGGGCACGGCCGCGGCCTGCTCGGTGATCATCTTGTCGATCTCGCCCCAGGCCTTGGCGCGCTCCTCCGGGTCGGCGATCAGCGTCGCCTCGTCGATCGCCTCGTTGATCTCCGGCACGTCGAGCTGCGGCCAGTTGACGTTGTTCGACGGCTGGATCTGATCGCCGGAGAACGTCGGCTGCAGCATCGACTGCGGGTCGTTGAAGTCCTTCAACCAACCCACGCTCGGGCAGACGTTCGGCGCGGCCTTCGGGTTCCCGCAGAAGCGGGTGTACATGATGTCCCGCGCCACGCCGCGCGTCTGCGGCTCGAAGCCCAGCGCCCGGAGCGCGTCCTCGAAGACCGCCGTGGTCTCCTTGGCCGGCGAGGCGCCGTCACCGACGAGCGTCACCGTGCAGTCGCCCTCGCACATGCCGGACTCGTAGCCGGCCTGGCGCATGTACTCCTTGGCGAGCTCGATGTCGCCCTCGGGCTTGGCGAGGAAGTCCGCGCCCGTGCCCTCGACGCCGCCCGCCTCCTCGAAGCCGGGGAAGTTCGGCGGGATGTAGTGCGTCGCGACCGGGCCGACGAGCTCGCCGCCGCGCGTGTTGCGCAGCGCGACGCGGTCCGACGCGGCGACGACCGCCTTGCGGACGTTGATGTCGTCGAACGGCGGCGCCTGCGTGTTGAGCGCGATGTAGCGGTTGCCGCCGCTCGGCGTCGCCGTGAGCTGGCCGGGCTCCGCGCTCTGCGCCGCCTCCTGGATCACGTTCGGCGGCGGGGTGAGGTCGCCGTTGACCTGCGCCGACCCGTTGAGGATGCGCCGCGAGGCCGAGGCCGTGTCGGCGAAGCCCTCCCGGATCGTGATCGCGTCGAGGTAGGCGGGCCGGTAGTCGGTCTCCGGGTCCCAGTTCGGGTTGCGGACCAGCCTGATCTCGCGGCCCGGCTTGTAGCCGACCAGCTCGCCCTTGGCGTTGTTCTCGACCATGTACGGGCCGGTGAACACGACGTGCTCGCCGTAGGTCGAGGGGTTCTCGGCGTCGAACTCCTTGGCGTACTCCTCGGGGACCGGGGCGCTGATCGGCAGCGAGAGCGCCTGGATCACGGTCGCCGCGGTCGGCCGCTCGAGCTCGATCACGAGCGTCTGATCGTCGGGCGTCTGGATGCCCGGGATGTCCGGAGCGCCGCCCGTCGGGTTCTCGCGGGCCTGCTTCAGCGCCTGCTTGAAGCCGACCACGTCGCCCAGGTACGAGGGCAGGTACGCGTTCGCGACGCCCGGGAGCAGCCCGCGCTCGATCGCGTACTTGACGTCGGCGGAGGTCACCTCGCGGTCGACCGGCGGGCTGAACCTGATGCCCTCACGGAGCTTGAACGTGATCGTCTTACCGTCGTCCGAGATCTCGGGCTCCTCGGCGGCGAGGTCGGGGCTCGGCTCGGTGGTGTCGTCGGGCTTCCAGCCGAGCAGCGTGCGGTGCGCCGCCGCGGTGACCATGTACGTGAACTGGTAGTAGGCGGGCCCGGGGTCCATGTAGTCGATGTCCTCGGCGGCGATCACCGTGAGCTCGCCGCCGGGCTGCGCGTCCTCCGGGGGCGCGGTGGGCGCGGCGAACTCCTCGGGGATGCCGGTCCCGCCGCCGGTGCTGCCTCCGCCGCCCTCGTCGTCGTCACCGCCGCCGCAGGCGGGCAGGGCGAGGGCGAGGGCGAGCACCAGGAGCGTGAGCAGCCAGGGGTGCCTTCGCATGTTCGGTCCTTTCCGGTCGGATTTCGTTTTCAGGGTCAGATCGGAGGTCGTGGTCGGGGTCACGACTTCCGCGTCCTTGGGTTCAGCGCGTCTTGCAGCGCGTCTCCGATCAGGTTGAAAGCGAGGACGGTGAGGACCAGGGCGAGACCGGGGAAGGTCATGTACCACCACTGGTCCTGGAAGTTGGCGCTGGCCTCGTCGATCATCTGGCCCCAGCTCGGCTGGCCGGTGACGCCGACGCCGAGGAACGAGAGCGCCGCCTCGTACAGGATCACCTGGGGGATCAGGATCGAGGAGTAGACGATGATCGGGGCGGCCAGGTTGGGGAGGATCTCGCGGAAGATGATCCGCGTGTCCGACGCGCCGAGCGAGCGCGCCGCCTCGACGAACTCCTTCTCGCGCAGCGAGAGCGTCTGGCCGCGCACGATCCTCGCCATGTAGGTCCAGCTCGTGAACGCGATCACGAAGATCACGACGCCGAGCCCGGGCTTGAGCAGGCCGCCGAAGCACCCGCCGCCCTCCTGGCCGGCGCCGGCGACCGTGCACGCGGCGGCGAGGCCGGTGGCGAGCAGCAGGTAGGGGATGGCGAGCAGGACGTCGACGCTGCGCGAGATCAGCGTGTCCGTCCAGCCGCGGAAGTAACCCGCGAGCAGGCCGGCGACGACGCCCGCGACCGCGGCGATCAGGGTCGCCGCGAACGCGACGATGAGCGAGACGCGCGCCCCGTAGATCACCCGGCTGAAGACGTCGCGGCCGATCTGGTCAACCCCGAACCAGTGGTCCGCGGATGGGCCCGTCGGGGTGGCGAAGATGGGATCGAGCGCTGCGGTGTCGCGCTCCTCGGGGCCGGGCGCGCCCGCCAAGTCCACGACCACGGGCGCGGCGATCGCGATCAGGATCAGGAAAACGACGAAGCCGAGCGCGATCAGCGCCAGCCGGTCCTCGCGAAAGCGCTGCCACAGCAGGCGCCAAGGATTCTGCTCTTGTGGCTCGGCGACCAGATCCCCGCTGCCAGGGATGCTGGTCGGCACTTGATCCGGGACAGAACTATCCAAGGATCCTCTCTCTTGCCGCCCCCGGGCGGTAGGAACCCTATTACCGCGAGCGGTCACCTCGAAAACGGACGACCGTTAATCGACCGTTACCCTGGGCCGACGATGAGCGAGACGATCTCCTGGGATCAGTTCGCCGCGGTCGACATGCGGGTGGGGCGGATCGTCGCGGTCGAGGACTTCCCCGAGGCCAGGCGCCCGGCGTGGAAGCTGCGGATCGACTTCGGCCCCGAGCTGGGGGAGAAGCGCTCCTCGGCGCAGATCACGCACTACTCGCGTGAGGAGCTCGAGGGGCGGCTGGTCGTGGCGGTCGTCAACTTCCCGCCCAAGCAGATCGGCCCGTTCCTCTCCGAGGTGCTCGTGCTCGGGGCGCTCGACGAGCGGCGCGGGGTGGTCCTGCTCCAGCCCGACGGCGAGGCCGAGCTCGGCTCCCGGATCGCCTGAGCGCCGGGCCCCGGCGTCGGCGCCCGGCTCGCTCACCCCTGCTCGTGCGGGTACGCCACCTCGACGTGGCGCACCGCCACCGCCACGAACGGCCGGCGCTCGGGGGCGGCCCCCATCCCCTCGAGCGGGACGATCTCGACGTCGGTGAGCGCGAGGAAGGCGACGTCGCCGTGGTTCAGGTACTCGGAGAGCCGTGAGCGGTAGCCCTCCCGCGGCAGGGTGAGGTCGCCCGTGATCCGGTAGCGGGAGGTTTCGACGACGATGCGTTCGTGGCGCAGCTCCATTCCCGGGTTATATCGGCGCGGCGCGGGGCCGGGCTTGAGCGCCGCGCCCGGCTCGGGGTAGCGTTGCGCCATGGCTGAGCGCAGGCGCCGGCTCGCCTGGTGGGAGCGCGCCCTGGAGAACGTCGTCAAGTCACGCGCCGGCGGCTGGTTCGCCGTGCACGTCGCCAACCGGGTCGACCGGCGGCTTTTGCGCTGGACGAACGGCCGGGTGGGGATGTTCGTCGGCCAGCCCGTCGGCCTGCTGTACGCACGCGGGGCGAAGAGCGGCGTCGTGCGCGAGACCCCGCTGCTGTACTGCGCCGACGGCGACCGCATCCTGCTCGTCGCGTCGAACGCGGGGTCCGTGCGCCACCCGGCCTGGTACCACAACGTGACCGCCAACCCGGACGTCGAGTTCCTCCCGCGCGGCGGCCCGCGCCGCCCCTACCGCGCGCGCGAGCTCGAGGGGGCGGAGCGCGAGGAGGCGTGGGCGAAGGTGAACGACCTCTACGCGGGCTACGAGACCTACCAGGGGCGGGCGGGCTCGCGGCGGATCCCCGTCATCGCGCTGGAGCCGCGCTGAGCCGGGCTCGGGCGCGCAGCGCGAGCGCGAGCGCGAAGCGCCGCTCGGGGTCGTCGATGTCGCCGAGCAGCTCGCGGAGCTGCGCGAGCCGGTAGCGCGCGGTCTGCGGGTGCACGTGCACCGTGCGGGCGACCTCGGTCGGGCGCCCGGGGTGGTCGAGCCAGGCGGCGAGCGTCTCCAGCATGCGCTCGCGGGCCCGCGCGGGGAGGGCCTCGAGCGGAGCGAGCTCGCGCGCGGCGTGCTCGCCGGCGAGCTCCGG
>PKER01000369.1 GCA_002919115.1 bacterium | reverse complement strand
TCGAGCACGCGCGCCCGCGCCTCGCCCAGCGCGGGCAGGCTCGACACCGTCTCGAAGGCCGCCGCCAACCGCCTGCCCCCGGCGCCCGATGGGCGCTCGGCTGGCGGGCTCGTCTCGGCCGGCTGGGCTGTCGCTGTCTGGCTCACGTGCAGGTAAAACCGGTGGCGCGGGAGCGCGCACGCCGTCTCCCCCTTTGTCGGCAGCGGGGCGCCGGGCGTTTAATCGAGGGCCGCGTCGACTCGCTCCAGCGTCCGCTCGCGGCCGAGCGCGGCGACCGAGTCGAAGATCCCGGGCGAGACCGTCGTGCCCGTGATCGCGACCCGCAGCGGCTGGTAGACCTCCTTCGGCTTCAGCCCGCGCTCCTCGACGAACGCCGTGAGGCGCTCCTCGAGCGTGGCGGCGTCGAAGGGGTCCGTCTCGGCGAGCACCGCCCGCACCCCGCGCAGGTTCTCGAGGTGCTCGGGCTTCAGGAACTTGGCGCGGGCCTTCTCGTCGTCGACGGGCGGCTCGAACAGGAATCGGATGAGCGGCCAGACCTCGGCGAGCGTCTGCGCCTTGTCCTGGGCGATGGCGCAGGCCGCGCGCAGCTCGTCGCGCCCGACCTCGACGCCCGCGGCCTTGAGGTGGCTCGCGACGGCGTCCGTGTACTCGTCCAGGGGCAGCTCGCGCATGAAGCGGCCGTTCATCCAGCGCAGCTTGCGCTCGTCGAAGATCGCCGACGAGCGGCCCACGCGCTCGATGCTGAAGCGCTCGATGAGCTCCTCGGTGCTCATCAGCGTCGTGTCGTCCTCGGTGCCCCAGCCGAGCAGCGCGAGGTAGTTGCGCACGGCCTCCGGGAGGTAGCCGGCGTCGCGCAGCTCCTGCACCGACGCAGCGCCGTGGCGCTTGGAGAGCTTCTTGCCGTCGGGCCCGTGCAGCAGCGGCAGGTGGGCGTAGCGCGGCACGTCGGCGCCCAGCGCGCGCAGGACGAGCACCTGCTTGGGCGTGTTGGAGAGGTGGTCGTCGCCGCGCACGACGTCGGTGATCCCCATCTCCGCGTCGTCGACCGCGACGGCGAGGTTGTAGAGCGGCGTGCCGTCGCCGCGCGCGATCACGAAGTCGTCCTGGGCGGCGTTCGGGAACGACACCGGCCCGCGGATCACGTCCTCCACCACGGTCTCGCCGTCGTCGGGGACGCGCAGGCGGACGGCGGCGCCCTCCTCGTCGCTCGGCGTGCCGCGGTAGCCGCGGTTGCCGTGCTCGGCCTTCCAGGCGAGCACGTCCTCGGCGGTCGCCGGGTCGCGGTAGGCGACGCCGGCCTCGATCAGGCGGTCGATCGCCTCCTTGTGCCGCTCGCGGCGCTCGAACTGGCTGTAGGGGCCCTCGTCCCAGTCGAGCTCGAGCCACCGCAGGGCGTCGATGATCTGCTCGACGTTCTCGGGGGTCGAGCGCTCGCGGTCGGTGTCCTCGATCCGCAGGACGAAGGTCCCGCCGCTCCCCCGCGCCATCAGCCAGTTGTAGAGCGCGGTGCGCGCGCCGCCGATGTGGAGCGCGCCCGTGGGCGACGGCGCGAAGCGCACGCGCACGGTGTCGTTCGAAGCGGTCGACATGCCGGCTCAATCTAGTGGGAGCTCCCGCGGAGCTCGGCTAAGCTGGCGCGCCGAATGCTGATCGGCGCACATGTCTCGACCGCGGGCGGCCTGACCAAGGCCGTCGAGCGCGGCGTGGAGACGGGCTCGGACGCGATCCAGATCTTCCCCCAGAGCCCGCGGGCGTGGCGCCCCACCAACTACACGCCGAGCGACTTCGAGGCCTTCCACGAGGCATTCGCGGCCTCTCCGCTCGAGTCGGTGGTGATCCACGCGGTCTACCTGATCAACTGCGCGTCCAAGGAGCCCGAGATCCGCTCGAAGTCGATCGCCGCGCTCACCCACGCGCTGCGCGTGGGCGACGGGATCGGCGCCGACGGCGTCGTCCTGCACGCGGGGGCGCGCAAGGGCGAGCCGCACGAGCCGTCGATGAAGCGCGCCGGCGAGGCGATCCGCGAGGCGCTCGCCGAGAGCGAGACCACCCCGGTCCTGCTCGAGAACACCGCGGGCACGAACGGCCCGCTGGGCCAGGACTTCGACGAGCTCGCCGAGCTGATCGAGCTCGCCGGCGGCTCCGAGCGCCTCGGCGTGTGCCTCGACTCGTGCCACCTCTTCGCCTGGGGCTTCGACATCCGCACCGCCGAGGGCCTCGCGGCCGTGATCGACGAGTTCGACGCCAAGGTCGGGCTCGAGCGGCTGCGCTGCCTGCACGTGAACGACTCGCGCATCCCGTTCGGCGGCAAGCGCGACCAGCACGCGAACATCGGTGAGGGCGAGATGGGCGACGAGGTGATCTCCGTCTTCCTCTCCGAGCCGCGCTTCGAGGGCCTCCCCGCACTGCTGGAGACGCCGGGGCCGGAGCGCAAGGGCCCCGACCGCGCCGAGGTTGAGAAAACGAAGCGGTTGCGCGAAAGCGGGTTGGAAGCTCGCAAGGGCGGCTAGACATCAGCTGCCAGCTGCCAGCCCGTCGCGCAAACGTTCCGGGCGCCCCAATCGCCTGCGGATCGCAGACGGCTGGAAGCTGGTGGCTGGGAGCTGGCAGCTAGTCGCTACCCGAGCGCGTCGCGCAGATCGAACGCCCGAATCCCCTCAGGACCCTCGTCAGTGCAATCGAAGAACCGCGGGTTCACGCACTCGTACGCCGCGCCCGTGCCCTCGTAGCAGGGCTCCACGCGGAACTGGCAGTGCGGCAGCGGGCGGCCGGTCATCTTGATCCCGCCGTAGCCGCCGTTGCGCTCGGCGAGCTCGAAGGCCTCGACGTCGATCTCGGCCCGGAAGACCTTGCGCACGCAGCCCATGTAGCGGTTGCCGGTGAGGTGGTCCTCGTAGGCGTAGAGGTTCGGGCAGCGCATCTCGATGCAGCCGCGGACCTCCACGAGCTTGTCGCAGAAGGTCCGGCAGCGACGGCACTCGCCGTGCCGGACGGTCTCACCACTGCGCTGTCCGAGCGCCATTACTGCAGTCTAAGCGCCGTCGCCGTCAGGCGGCTAGCGCTTTCGGCCCGAGGAGGTGGTCGAGTTCAGCGCGCAGGCCGGGCGTGTCGTCGACGCGGTAGTCGTCGCCGAACCGCAGCTTGCGCAGCCCCTGCCGGGTGATCATCTCGAGCCTCACCTCGGCGTTTCCGGGGTGCGCCTCGAAGAGGTGCTTGAGCTCGTCGATGAGCTCCGCGTGCACCTGCGCGGCGTCGACGCGCAGCACGAGCGGCTGCCGACGCGCCGCCTTCGCCGCCGCTCGCGCCCGGGCGACCTCGTCCTCGTCGGGCTCGAACGGCTCGGCCTCGTGCACGACGACGCTCGTGTCGCCGCGGCCCTTGTGGTCCACGCGGCCGCGGACGGTGATCACCTTGTCGACCTCGATCGCCTGCGCGGCCTCGCCGGCCGCGTCCCGGACGAACAGCTCGACCTGGCCCTCGAGGTCGTCGAGGCGGGCGAACATCACGTAGGCGCCGCTGCGCGTACGCACCTTCTTGGCCTCGGCCACGATCCCGCCGACCGTGACCCAGGCGCCGTCCTGCTTGTTGGCCACCTCGGCCAGCGAGCAGTCCACCGCGGCGCGCAGCGCGTCGCGCACCTCGCTCAGCGGGTGCGAGGAGAGGAACGTGCCCAGCGTCTCCTTCTCGAGCGCGAGCAGCTCGCGCTGCTCGAACTCCTCGCCCGGCACCGGGGGGCGCTGCGTGGCGAACGGGGCCGGCCCCTCCTGCTGCCCCCCGCCGCCGAGGTCGAAGATCGACGCCTGCCCGCGCATCGCGTCCTCCTGCGCCTTCTGGCCCGAGGCCTGCGCCTGCGGGAGCACCTCGAGCATCCCCTTGCGGGTGTCGCCGGTGGAGTCGAACGCGCCGCACTTGATCAGGCATTCGATCGCGCGCTTGTTGACCGCGCGCGCGTCGACGCGGTCGCAGAAGTCCCAGATCGACTCGAAGGGCCCGTCGGCCTCGCGGCTCTCGAGGATCGCCTCGACCGCCTGGTAGCCGACGTTCTTCACCGCGTCGAGGCCGAAGCGGATCGAGTTGCCGATGACCTTGAACCCGTGGTCGGACGAGTTGACGTCCGGCGGCAGCACCTCGATGCCCATCTCCGCGCAGCGGTTGACGAAGAACGGCACCTTGTCCTTCGTCGACATGACCGACGAGATCACCGCGGCCATGTACTCGGCCGGGAAGTTCGCCTTGAGGTACGCCGTGCGGTAGGCGATCAGCGCGTAGCAGGCGGCGTGCGACTTGTTGAACGAGTAGTCCGCCGCCGCGGTCATCAGCGACCACAGGTCGTCGGCGACGCGGGGGTCCGTCCCCGAGGCCGCGCAGCCCTCGAGGAACTTGTCCTTCATGGTCGCCATCAGGTCGCGCTTCTTCTTGCCGACCGCCTTGCGCAGGTCGTCCGCCTCGGCCGGCGTGAACCCGGCGAGCTGCTTGGAGATCTCCATGAGCTGCTCCTGGTAGATGACGCAGCCGTAGGTCTCCTCGGTGATCGGCCGCAGCCGCTCGTCGGGGTAGGTGACGGACGAGGGGTCGCGCTTGCCGCGCGCGTAGTCGGGGATGAAGCGCATCGCGCCGGGGCGGTACAGCGCGCCGATCGCGACGATGTCGTTGAACTCGGTCGGGCGGATCTGGCGCAGGGCCTGCTGCATGCCCTCGGACTCCAGCTGGAACACGCCCACCGAGTCGCCGCGCGCCAGCATCTCGTAGGTCTTGCGGTCGTCGAGCGGGATCTTGTCGATGTCGATCTCGACGCCGCGCGAGCGCTTGATGATGTCGACCGCGTCCTCGATCACGTCGAGGTTGCGCAGGCCGAGGAAGTCCATCTTGAGCAGGCCGATCTCCTCGATCGGGCCCATCGAGTACTGGGTGACGATCTTGAAGTTGCGCTCGAGCTTGCCCTCGCCGTTGCGCTCGGCCGGCGTCGTGCGGTCCTCGGCGAGCTGCAGCGGCACGATCTCGTCGAGCGGCCGGTCCGCGATCACCACCGCGGCCGCGTGGATCGAGTGGTTGCGGACCTTGCCCTCCAGGCCCTTGGCGACCTCGACGATCTTCGCCGCGTTGGGGTCGGAGTCGACCGCCTGGCGGAGCTCCTCGCCGGGCTTCAGGCAGTCGTCGAAGCTCGGCGGGCGGCCCATGATCGGCTCGGGGATCAGCTTCGCGATCCGGTCGCCGGTCGCGTAGTCGAAGCCGAGCACGCGCGCGGCGTCGCGCGTGGCGGCCCGGGGCGCCATCTTGCCGAAGGTGATGATCTGCGCGACCGACTCGCGCCCGTACTTCTCCTGCACGTAGCGCATCACGCGCTCGCGGCCGCGGACCGAGAAGTCGATGTCGATGTCCGGCATCGACTTGCGCGCCGGGTTGAGGAAGCGCTCGAAGAGCAGGTCGTGGGCGAGCGGGTCGAGCTCGGTGATGTTGAGCGCGTAGGCGACGATCGAGCCCGCCGCCGAGCCGCGGCCCGGGCCGACCGCGATCCCGTTCTCCTTCGCGTACTTGACGAAGTCCCAGACGATCAGGAAGTAGGAGTCGAAGCCCATCTCGCCGATCACGCCGAGCTCGAACTCCAGGCGCTCCATCGCCTTCGCCGGGATCGGGTCGCCGTAGCGCTTCTTGAGCCCCTCGATCGCGAGCCGGCGCAGCATGTCCTTGGGCTCCTCGCCGTCGGGGGTCGGGAAGCGCGGGAGCAGGAGCTTGCCGAGCTCGATCTCCGTCGAGCAGCGCTCCGCGATCTCGATGGTCATCGGGACCGCCTCCGGCCACGGGGCGAAGTCCTTGACCATCTCGTCGTAGCTCTTCAAATAGAACTCGTTGGTGTCGAAGCGCAGCTTCGGGTTCTCGAGCGTGGACTTCGTCTGCACGCAGAGCAGCGCCGCGTGGTGGTCGTAGTCCTCGCGGCGCAGGTAGTGCACGTCGCCGGTGGCGACGAGCGGGCGGCCCACCTCGCGCGCGAACTTGACGATGCCCTCGTTCGCCTTGTCCTGCTCGGGGATCCCGTTGACCTGGATCTCCATGTAGACGTTGTCGGCGCCGAAGACCTGGATCAGGTCGTCCAGGTGGGCGCGGGCATCCTGGGGCCGGTCCTCCACGAGGCGCCGGCAGAAGCGCGACTGCAGGCAGCCGGTGAGCGCGATCACGCCCTCGGAGTAGCGGTCGAGGAGCTCCATGTCGACGTTCGCCTTGCCGCGCCCGAAGCCCTCGAGGAAGCCCGCCGAGCTGAGCTTGACGAGGTTGCGGAAGCCCTGATCGCTGGCGGCGAGCAGGGTCAGGTGGTTGCGCTCGGCGCGCCGGTCGGCCGCGCGGCGGTCGTCGACCAGGTAGGCCTCGATGCCGATGATCGGCTTGATCCCCTGCGCCTTGCAGGCCTTGTAGTGCTCGATGGCGCCGTTCATCACGCCGTGGTCGGTGAGACCCAGCGCGGGCATGCCGAGCTCGGCGGCGCGCTCGGCCATCTTGTCGATCTTGCACGCGCCGTCGAGCAGCGAGTACTCGCTGTGGACGTGCAGGTGTGCGACGGCTCCGCTCACGGGCACTGATCTTGGCAACGGCTCCGGATGCCGAAGGCGCCGATCCCGCAAATTGCGGGATCAGCGGCCAGCTGCCAGCGGCCAGCCGCCAAAGACTGGAAGCTGGTAGCTGGAAGCTGGCAGCTGGAAGCTTTAGCTATCGCTCGCCAGCTCGAGCAGGCGCTGCTCGGCGTGGATCAGGCGCTCCGCGACCTCGGCCTCCGCGCGCAGCGCCTCGCGCAGCCGCGCCTCGAGCTCCGCGGTCTTCTGCGTGCGCTCGAGGGCCGTGGTGGCCTCCTGCTCGATCGTCGCGATCCGCTCCTCGATCGCCGCCACGCGGCGGCTGCGCTCGGCGATCGCCGCGAGCGCGTCGTC
>PKER01000214.1 GCA_002919115.1 bacterium | reverse complement strand
CGCCCGTGCCGCGCTGGACCCCTCCCCCGCCCCGTCGGAGGCGGTCAGGGAGGCCGTGAGGGCCGCCCAGCGCGTGCTCAGGCGCCGTGCGGCCGGCCGCGCCTAGGGCCTCAGCCGAGCGCCGCGAGCACCCCCTCGAGCTCCTCGACCACGTCGCCCGAGAGCTTCACGGCGGCATCGGAGTCGTACGGCGTCGGCCCCTTGGTGACGAGGGCGACCCGGCCGCCGCGCGCGAGCGTCGCCGCGGGCAGCGCGGCGACCGGGTGGACCTCCAGCGAGGAGCCGACGCACAGCAACAGGTCCGCGTTCGCGCAGAGCTCCTCCGCCTCGGCGAGCGCCCGCTCGGGCAAGAGCTCGCCGAACAGCACGACGTCGGGCCGCACGTGCCCGCCGCACTCGCGGCAGATCGCGACCCCCTCCTCGTCGAAGAGCTCGTCGACCTCCTCGAGCCGGTAGGAGGCCGCGCACTCGTAGCACGAGGAGGTCTCGATCGAACCGTGCACCTCGATCACCCGCCGCGAGCCCGCCCGCCGGTGGAGCCGGTCGATGTTCTGGGTGATCACCGCCTCGAGCAGGCCGCGGCGCTCGAGCTCGGCGAGCGCGCGGTGGGCTGGGTTCGGCTCCTTCGGGCCGAGCATGGCGAAGCGCGGCCGGTAGAAGCTCCAGAAGCGCGCCGGGTCGGAGCGGAACGCGTCGATGTGGGCGACCTCGAACGGGTCGACCTTCTCCCAGAGCCCCTCGCCGGGCGTGCGGAAGTCGGGGATCCCCGACGGCACGGAGATCCCCGCCCCCGTGAGCGCCACGGCCGAGCGCGCGGAGAGGATGAGCTCGGCGAGGCGCTCGGGATCGCTGCTCGGGCCCGAACCCATGTCAGCGAGCCTCGCCCCGAGCGCCCGCGGCCGCTACGCGCCCTTCCAGTTCGGCTTGCGCTTGCCGAGGAAGGCGCTGATCCCCTCCTTGGCGTCGGCCGTGGCGAACGCCTTCGCGAAGGCCGCCTTCTCGGCCTCGATCCCCTCGTCGAGGTCGCCGCGGTTGGAGACCAGCTTGATCTGCTCGGCGGCGAGCGGCGCCTGCGCGGCGAGCCTGCGCGCCCACGCGAGCGCGGTGTCGAAGAGCTCGTGGTCGGGCACGACGCGGTTGACGAGCCCGTAGTCGAGCGCCTCGCCCGCGCTGATCGCGTCGCCGAGGAGGTTCATCTCGAGCGCCTTGAGCGGCCCGACGAGCCTCGGCAGCCGCTGGGTGCCCCCGAAGCCCGGGATGATCCCGAGCTTGATCTCGGGCTGCCCGAAGATCGCCGACTCGGCCGCGATGCGGAAGTCGCACGCCATCGCGAGCTCGCAGCCGCCGCCGAACGCGATCGAGTTCACCGCCGCGATCGTCGCGACGCGGGTCGAGCCGAGCGACCGCAGGGTCGCATGCCCGGTGTCGATGAGCTCCTTGCCCGCGGCCTCGTCCATCGTCGTGAACGCCTTGATGTCCGCGCCCGCGGAGAACACCACCGGCACCGCGGAGGCGATCACCAGCGCGCCGACGTCGCCGCGCTCGTTCACGCGCTCCCAGACCGTGGTGAGGTCCTTGATCACCTGCGGCGAGATCGCGTTCATCGGCGGGTTGGAGAGCCACGCGATCGCTACGTCCCCGCGCGTCTCGAGCTTCACGGTCTCGGTCTGCTCGCCCTCGTCCGGCCGCGGGTAGGCGTAGAAGCCCTGGCCCGATTTCGCGCCCAGGCGGCCCTGGGCGACGAGCCGGCGCAGGATGACCGGCGGCTCGAACCGCTCGCCGTGCTTCTCCGCGAGCGCCTCGAGCTTCTCGAGGACGACGTCGAGGCCGAGGGCGTCCGCGCGCATGAACGGCGGCATCAGGCCCCGCCGCGGGTCCATGCCCGCGCCGGCCATCATGCCGAGGTCGATCTCGCGGACGGTGCAGACGCCCTCCTCGAGGATCAGGCAGGCCTCGACGAGCGCCTTGAGCGCCATGAGCTCGGCGATCTCCTCCGGGTCCGGCTCATTCTCACCCTCAAGCTGAGGTTCACCGTTCTCGTAGGTGCCCGAGCCGCCCGTCTTCGCGCCGAGCTTGCCCTCCTCGACCAGCTTCTTGATGCCCTTGTGGACGTAGAAGCTGTCGCCGTAGGACTCGTTGAGGTGCTCGGCGACGTGCAGGACGGTGTCCAGGCCGAGCAGGTCGACCAGGAAGAACGGCCCCATCGGCGAGACCTTGGCCTCGGTGACCGCCTCGTCGAGCTTGCGGATCGAGAGCCCGCGCTCCTCCTGCGCGCGCCAGATCTCGGCGAGCGACGACATCAGGATCCGGTTGACGACGAAGCCGGGGACCTCCGCGCAGGTGATCGGCTGCTTGCGAATCGCCTGGGCGAAGTTGACGGCGGCCGACATCGTCTCCTCGTCCGTCTCGTCGCCGGCGATGATCTCGACGAGCGGCATCACGGACGCCGGGAAGAAGAAGTGGAACCCGACGACCTTGTTCGGCCGCAGGGTGACGTCGCCCATCTCCGTGATCGAGAGCGACGACGTGTTCGACGCGAGGATCGCGTGCCCGGGCGTGACCGCGTCGAGCTCGGCGAAGACCTGCTGCTTGATCTCCATGCGCTCGGGCGCGGCCTCGATCACGAAGTCGACGTCGCCGAACTCGTCGTAGGTGGTCGTGCCGGTGATCAGGCCCATCACCTGCTCGAGGCGCGCGTCGGCCTGCTCCTGCGTCAGCTTCTCCTTCTGGACGAGCCGGTCGAGCTGGCCCTTCGTCACTTCACGGGCCTTCGCGAGCCCGGCGTCCACGAACTCCTGCTTGATGTCCTTGAGGACGACCGGGATGTCGGCGGCGGCGATCGCCTGCGCGATCTCACCGCCCATCGTTCCGGCGCCCACCACGGCGGCTTTCGAGACGAACATTGCCCTCCGTTCCGAGCGGTCGTTTGCGCTGCGGACGATAACGGTGCTGAGGCCGCCGCACCGCACTTTCCGTCCCCCATCCGTCCACTCAGGGCGGGATTGTCAGGGATCCCGGTGAGGTGCCGACACCCACTGTGTAAGGGGGATCGCTGAGGCGGTCTCCGGGGTAGACACCAACCACGAAGGAGGCATTCACCCGAATGCAGCGACTTCGCACCCTCTCGCCTGCGGCCATCGCGCTGGCGGTGATCGCGATGGTCCTCGCCGTCGCGGGCAGCGCGACCGCCGCGAAGCTCATCGGCAGCAAGCAGATCCGCAACAACTCGATCCGCAGCATCGACGTCAAGGACAACTCGCTGACGGGCCGGGACATCAAGAACGGCTCGATCAAGGTGGCCGACCTCGCGCCCGAGGCCCGGCCGCAGGAGCCGCCGGCCGTGCCGGAGACCAACCCCCACTGGGGCGTGATCGCGCGCAACACGATCGGCTCGCCCGTCACCGAGCTGCGCACCGGCCCGTTCGTCGCGAGCGCCGGCGGCGACGTCGTCGCTCCGCCCTACGGGGACGGCAGCCTCGGCATCGAGGTGATGGCCGGCGAGGCGCTTGCGAGCAAGGAGAAGGCCGCCTACGGCAACGAGGTCGATTTCGCCGGGGAGAACTTCCTCGAGCTGACCGACGTCGGCTTCCACGTGTTCACGACGGGCGAGAACTTCTCCCGGGGCGAGCCGATGCCGGTGATCAACATCGAGATCGACCCGAATCTCGACCACCCGAGCGCGGACGACTACACGACCGCGACCTGGGTCCCGGACGACGTCGCCGAGGAGTACAGGAACACCTGGAGCCCGTACATCGACGCCACGGCGAACGGCGAGTGGTTCCTGAGCGGCGGCGAGGGCATCGCGACCGGCTGCGCCGACGGCTGCTCCTGGGACGAGCTGATCGAGAAGCTCGACGACGGCGACGAGGCGCCCACGATCCTCACCGTCGCGGTCGGCAAGGGCCGCGACACGGGCTTCGTCGGCGCGGTCGACGGCCTGCGCCTGGGCGACACGATCTACGACTTCGAGCCCTTCGGGGTCGTGGAGCGTCCCGCCCAGGGCTAGCGCCCGCGGCGGAACGCACTCCGGGCACGGGGCCGGCCACGCGCCGGCCCCGTGCCTTTTCCTGGGGCTTGAGAAGGCTCAGCCGTAGAGCTCGCGCTTGAGCAGGGTGACCGAGCGGATCACCTCGTCGAAGAACGGCTCGAGCTCACCGCTCAGGCGTTCACGCTCGCGCCTGCCTGCCTCCGTGATCGCGTAGAAGCGGCGCGTGCGGCGGTCCGGGTGCTCCCACTCGCCCTTGATCAGGCCGCGCGCCTCGAGCTCGCGCAGGAGCGGGTAGATCGTGTTCGGGTTGACCGAGATCGCGCCCTCGGTGATGCGCTCGATCTCCTCGATCAGCCGGTTGCCGTAGGCCGGCTCGCGCTCGATCAGGTGCAGGACGAGCAGCGGGAAGACGTCGCGGCGTCGCAGCTCCCCGCCGAAGACGTCCATCGAGCGCCCCGAGGCGCGCCGGGACGGGCGCTGCGCCCGGGCGCGCGCGACCGCCTCAGCGACGGGCTTGGAGAGCTCCTCGGTCACCGCCCTGAGTCTAGGCGGGCGCCGGGCCCGGCCCGCCTGTGCGGGCAAAGCGAAGGGGCCCCCGAGGGAGCCCCTTCCGCAACGAGCTTGGCCCTCCCGGCCGAGGGCCGCTCTCCCCTTTAAACCGATGCGCTCGCCGTCTCGGACTCCTTCGCAGCGGCCTCGTTCTGGCGCGCGGCGGACTCGGGCAGCGGCTCGTCGACGTTGCGCCCCATGAGCACCTCCTTGGCGATCACGAGGCGCTGGATCTGCGAGGTGCCCTCATAGAGCTGCATGATCTTGGCGTCGCGCATGAGCTTCTCGACCGGGTACTCCTTGATGAACCCGTAGCCGCCAAAGACCTGCACGGCGTCGACCGTGATCTCCATGGCGGAGTCGGCCGCGAAGCGCTTGGCGTGCGAGCAGGCCAGCGTGTTGCGGACGCCCTGGTCGAGTAGCCGGGCGGCCTTCCAGGTCAGCAGGCGGGCCGCCTCGACCTTGGTCGCCATGTCGGCGATCATGAACGAGACCGCCTGGTGCATCGCGATCGGCACGCCGAACTGGACGCGCTCCTTCGAGTACTCGGCGGCGAACTCCATCGCGGCGCGGCCGATGCCGACTGCCATCGCGGCGACGCCCGGGCGGGTGCGGTCGAGCGTCATCATCGCGAGCTTGAAGCCCTTGTTCTCCTCGCCGAGCAGGTGGTCAGCGGGGACCTCGGTCTCGTTGAAGGTGACGGTCGCGGTGTTCGACGCCCGCTGACCCATCTTGTCTTCCTTCTTGTCGATCGTGATCGTGTCGTCGCGCGGGACGACGAAGGCCGAGATGCCGCGGTGGCCGGCGTCCGGGTCGGTCTTGGCGTAAACCGTGTACCAGTCGGCGTAGCTCCCGTTGGTGATGAAGCACTTGGAGCCGTTGATCACGTACTTGTCGCCGACCTTCTTGGCCGTGGTCTTCATGCCCGAGACGTCGGAGCCGGCGTCGGGCTCGGTGAGGCAGAAGGAGGCGAGCTTCGGCTCCTCGGTGAGCATCCCGAGGTACTTCTTCTTGATCTCGTGGGAGCCGCCGAGCAGGACCGGCGTCATCGCCAGGCCGTTGGCGGCGAGGGAGGTGCCGATCCCCGAGCAGCCCCAGCCGAACTCCTCCTCGATCAGCGCGCCGGAGACGAAGTCGAGCCCGGGGCCGCCGTACTCCTCCGGCACGTGGATGTTCATCAGCCCGACCTCCCAGGCCTTCTCGATGATCTCCTGCGGCCACGTGCCGTCGCGGTCGTACTCCCATGCGACCGGCCGGATCTCCTTCTCGGCGAAGTTGTGCGCGAGCTCGCGCAGGTCCTTCTGCTCGTCGGTAAGGGTGAAGTCGACCACTGCTCGAAAGCTCCTTTTGGTGTGTCGTGAACGAGGACGGAGAACCCGGCGCGCGTGCCGGATGCCTCGATTGACTGGTCAGTCAACCACCGTGGCGCGAAGAATAGCGCAAGGAGGCGTACCCTCCGACGGGTGGAGGCGCTCGCGATCTCAAGCGGCGAAACGATCCTGATCGTCTCCCTGCTCGCCGTGCCCGTCGCCGCCGCGAGCTTCGCGGTCGGCGCGCGCAACGCGCTCCGGCAGATCGGCCGCGGCCCGCTCTCGATCGACGAGGACCCGCCTGCCCGCCCCGACCCCGCGGGCGGGCAGGACGGGGCCGCCCCGCCCTCCGGTGAGGCGGGCACTCCCTCCCCGGGACAGCAAAGCCCAGGCGGCGCGCCCAGCGGCCGCACCGACAACCCGACCGGGGGCTGACCGTGGCATTGATCGCGCTCGCGGCCGACAAGGGGGCGCCCGGGGTGACGACCGCGGCCGTGGCGCTGGGGGCGGTCTGGCCGCGTCCGGTGCTGGTCGCCGAGTGCGACCAGGCCGGCGGCGACCTGGTCTACCGGCTGCCGGCGGCCGGCGACGACGACCGGCGCACCGCCATGCTCAACCCCTCCCGCGGCCTGCTCAGCCTGGCCGCCACCGCCCGCCGCGGACTGCGCCCCGAGCAGATCGCCGAGCACTGCCAGCGCCTGGTGGGCGGGCTGGACGTGCTGGTCGGCATCACCACCGCCGAGCAGGCCCAGGGCATGACCTGGCTGTGGGGGCCGCTGGGCCGGGCCTTCGCCGGGCTGGCCCCGGTGGACGTGCTGGCCGACTGCGGACGGCTGGGCGCCGGCTCCCCGCTGATCGATCTGATCCGCGAGGCCGACATGGTGGTGCTGCTGTGCCGCGCCACCCTGGAACAGGTCGCCCACCTGCGGGAACGGGTGAACGCCCTGGCCAAGGACCTGCCCGAGGGCCCGCCGATCGGGATCGTGGTGCTGGCCGACCCGCGCGAGTTCCGCAGCACCATCGCCGAGGTGGACCGGATCGTCACCGGCTCCCAGCTGCCGGCCACCGTGCTCGGCGGCCTCGCCCTCGACCCCAAGGGCGCCCAGATGCTGAGCGGCCGCTGGGGCGGGCGGC
>PKER01000304.1 GCA_002919115.1 bacterium | reverse complement strand
CTCGCCGGCCGCAGCGCCGCGGACGGGGGCGCCCCGGTCGTCGTCGCGAGCGCCATCGCGCTCGCCGAGACGGTCCCGGAGCCCGACCTGCGACCCGAGGGCTTCGAGCTGCGCGTCGGCGAGGACATCGACCTCGACTTCGCCGCCGAGCTGCTCGTCGACGCCGGGTACGAGCGCGTCGACCAGGTCGAGGCGCGCGGCCAGTTCGCGATCCGCGGCGACATCCTCGACGTCTTCCCGGCGACCGAGGACCGCGCCACCCGGATCGAGCTCTTCGGCGACGAGATCGAGTCGATGCGCTGGTTCTCGACGTTCACGCAGCGCTCGCTGGGCGAGATCGACGCGGTCGAGCTCGCCCCGGCCGCCGAGCTCGCCTCCGAGCACCGCGAGGCAGCGGCGCTGGCGCTCGACGACGAGGAGTCCGAGCGGCCGCCGATCGCCGAGCTCGTGCCCGTCGACCGCTTCCGCGCGCCCCTGGAGATGATCTCCGCGGACACCGCGGTCGTGATCGCGGGCGAGGAGGACATCGAGCCGGCGCTGCGCGACCACTGGGACGACGTCACCGCGGCGATGCACACCGACGACGCGCGCCGCTTCTACGTCGACGTCGCCGGGCCGCTCACCGAGCGCGCCGCGCTGCGCCTGCGCGCCCCGCGCGACACCGAGGGCGGCGCCTCCGAGCCCACGATCCGCGCCCAGGCGGCGGTCTCGGCGGCCCGCTCGCTCGCCGAGGCCGAGGGCCAGCTCGAGCGCGAGCTGGGCTCCGGCTACCGGGTCGTCGTCGCCTTCGAGCACCGCGGCGAGGCCGAGCGCTCGCGCTTCAACCTGAAGCGCCTCAGCGCGCGCCTGCTCGACGGCGCCCCGCCCGGCCCCGACGGCCAGTGGCCCGCCGAGCTCGCCTTCGCCGAGGCGTCGCTGAGCGAGGGCTTCGTCGCGCCCTCGCTGCGGCTCGCGGTCTACCCCTGGCGCAAGCTCGTCCACCGCCGGCGCCCGGCCAGGCCCACGGTCAAGGGGTCGCTGGCCTCGATGGCGGAGCTCCGCGTCGGCGACTACGTCGTCCACGAGGACCACGGCATCGCGCGCTTCGCCGGTTTCGAGACCAAGACCGTCGGCGGGATCACCCGCGACTACCTGGAGCTCGAGTACAAGGGCGGCGACCGCGTCTTCGCGCCCACCGAGCAGCTCGCGAAGATCACCCGCTACGTCGGGGTCGGCAGCGAGACGCCCCAGCTCTCCGCGCTCGGCTCCAAGCGCTGGGACGCGATCAAGGCACGCGCGCGCCGCGCCGCGCAGGAGCTCGCGGGCGAGCTGCTGAACCTCTACGCCGAGCGCGCCGCCCGCAAGGGCCACGCCTTCCCGCCCGACGGCGAGTGGTCGCTCAAGCTCGAGCAGGACTTCCCGTACCGCGAGACGGCCGACCAGCTCGAGGCGATCGAGGCCACCAAGGCCGACATGGAGTCCGAGCAGCCGATGGACCGCCTGATCTGCGGCGACGTCGGCTACGGCAAGACCGAGGTCGCCCTCCGCGCCGCCTGCAAGGCCGCCGAGGACGGCAAGCAGGTGATGATGCTCGTGCCCACGACGGTGCTCGTCCAGCAGCACCTCGGCACCTTCCGCGAGCGCTTCGCCGACCTGCCCTTCGAGATCGAGGGCATCTCGCGCCTGCGCAAGCCCGCCGACGTGCGCGACGTGCTCCAGCGCTTCGCCGACGGCCAGGTCGACATCCTGATCGGCACGCACCGCCTGCTCTCGCGCGACGTCCGCGCCAAGGACCTGGGCCTCTTGATAATCGACGAGGAGCAGCGCTTCGGCGTGCGCCAGAAGGAGCTCCTGCGCCAGCTCAAGCTGCGCGTCGACGTGCTCACGCTGACGGCGACGCCGATCCCGCGGACGCTCCAGATGGGCCTCGCCGGCCTGCGCGACATCTCCGTGATCGAGACCCCGCCCGAGGGCCGCCGCCCGATCCGCACCTACGTCGGGCCGTACGACGAGGAGCTCGTGCGCCGCGCGATCGAGCGCGAGGTGGGGCGCGGGGGGCAGGTGTTCTTCCTGCACAACCGCGTCGAGACGCTGCACGAGACCGCCGAGCGCCTGCGCGCGCTGTGCCCGGGCGTGCGCTTCGCGGAGGCGCACGGCCGCATGGACGCGGCGGAGCTCGAGACCACGATGCTGAGCTTCTTGCGCGGCGACTTCGACTGCCTGGTCGCGACGACGATCATCGAGTCCGGCCTCGACATCCCGCAGGCCAACACCCTGATCGTCGACCGCGCCGACCTGCTCGGACTCGCGCAGGCGTACCAGATCCGCGGCCGCGTGGGCCGCTCGAAGGAGCGCGCCTTCGCCTACATGCTGCACCCGGCCGAGGAGCAGCTCTCGCCCGAGGCCGCCGCCCGGCTCGCGACGCTCGCCGACCACACCGAGCTCGGCTCGGGCTTCGCGATCGCGATGCGCGACCTGGAGCTGCGCGGCGCCGGCGATCTGCTCGGCGAGGAGCAGTCGGGCCACGTCGCGGCCGTCGGCTTCGAGCTCTACCTTGCGATGCTCGAGGAGGCGACGGAGGCGATGCGAACCGGCCGGGCCGAGGAGGCGCCCGAGTCGGGCGTGCGCCTGGACATCGACGTGAGCGCCTACGTGCCAAGCGACTACATCCCGTACGAGGCCGCGAAGATCGAGCTGCACCGCCGCATCGCCGGCGCCCGCGAGACCGGCGAGCTGCGCGCGCTGGCCGAGGAGCTGCGCGACCGCTTCGGCGAGGTGCCCGACCCGGTGAACGCCCTGCTCGAGCTCCAGCGGGTGCGCCTCGAGGTCGGCCGCCTGGGCGCGCGCGTCGCCGAGGTCCGCGGCGGGCGGCTCTCGATCTCGCCGCTCGAGCTCACCTCGGACCAGGTGGCGGCGATCCGCGAGGAGATCCCCGAGGCGATGTACGAGACCTCGAAGCGCACGCTCTCGCTGCGGGTGCCGAGCGATCCGGGAGAGCGGCTCGCCGCCGTGCAGGGGCTTGTCGACGCGCTCGTCGCCGCTAGCTCGCGCGCGACGCTCGGAGTTGGATAGGGTTCCCGGCCGTGCGTGGGAATAGGAGGAATCGCAGAAGGTTGGTCGCGGTCGTGCTCGCGGCCGCGTTGGTGTTCGCAATTGCCATCGTCGGCGTGACGAGCGGCTTCGGTGGCCCCAGCCTCCCGGAGGGGGACATCGCCTTCGTCGACGGCATGGACGGCGGCGACATCACCCAGGAGGACTTCGACCGGGCCTTCGAGCAGGCGGCCGCCCGGCAGGGCCTGAAGCAGGCGCCCGAGCCCGGCTCGCCGCAGTACGACGTGATCAAGGAGGCGGCGATCGGCGACCTCATCCTCAGCCGCTGGGTCGAGGGCGAGGCCCAGGAGGCCGGGATCGAGGTCAGCGACGGCGCCGTCCAGGACGAGCTGGACCGCATCCGGGAGGAGCAGTTCGGCAACGACAAGGAGTGGAGCCGCTTCCTCCGCCAGCAGAAGTACACCGAGGAGGACGCGCTCGCGCGTGTCCGCCTCCAGCTCCTCTCCACGCGCATCCAGGAGATGATCCTGGGCGACGAGCCCGACGTCGAGGACGAGGAGATCGAGGAGTACTACGAGTCGAACATCACGCAGTTCCAGACGCCGGAGACGCGTGACGTCCGGGTCATCACCACGCGCAAGCGCGAGGACGCGCAGGCGGCCTACGACCTGGTGAGCGGGGACGACTCGCCCAAGGGCTGGAAGAAGGCGGCCAAGCGCTACTCGACCGACGAGGCCACCGCCAACACCGGCGGGCTGCGCCAGGCGGTCGTCGAGGGCCAGAACGAGGCCTCCCTCGACCAGGCGATCTTCAGCTCGCAGCTCAACGAGATCGTCGGGCCGATCGAGGGCGACTCGAACAACTTCTACGTCCTCAAGGTGACCAACATCACCGAGGCGAACACGCAGGAGCTCGACGACCAGACCCGCGAGCAGATCCGCCAGACGCTGGTCGCGCAGCGCCAACAGGAGCTCGGCACCCGGTTCCAGACGAACTTCACGACGAAGTGGACGTCGCGCACGGTCTGCGCGGACGACTACGTGAACGAGCGGTGCAGCAACGCCGAGCCGCCGCCTGACGCCTGCACCGGCGACGACGACGGCGAGGAGCCGCCGCCCGACGCGGAGGGCAACCAGACCGACGAGATCCGCTGCCCGGCGTTCGTCCCGTCGATCCGCCCGGTCGAGCCCGGGACGGCTGGCCAGATCGGCGCGGTCGGTCGCCCGCAGGGCCCGATCACCAGCCGGGAGCCCGTGGCGCTCCCGGCGGGCCTGGACCTGCAGGGACTCGGCGGCTGAAGCTGAGCGAGCGGGACGACGAGCGCTTCCCCGCGGCCGAGGCGCTGGCGCGCCTCGATGAGATCACTCGGCGCCTGCGCATCGAGTGCCCTTGGGACCGCGAGCAGGACGAGCGCTCGATCGTCCCGCACACCGTCGAGGAGGCGTACGAGCTAGCCGACGCGGCGGCGGGCGGCGACGACGCCAAGCTGCGCGACGAGCTCGGCGACGTCCTCTTCCAGGTGTACTTCCTCGCGCTCCTGCTCGAGGAGCGGGGCGCGGGGAGCCTCGCGGAGGTCGCCGAGGGGATGAGCGCCAAGCTGATCCGGCGCCACCCGCACGTCTTCGCGGAGAGCGAGGCGCGCGAGCTGCTCGCCGGCGACCCCGAGACGGCTCGGGACGTCCTCTCCAACTGGGACCGCATCAAGCGCGAGGTCGAGGGGCGCGGCAACGACGACCCGTTCGCCGACGTGCCCGAGAACCTGCCCGCCCTGCTATACGCGCGGAAGGTCCTGCGCCGGGCCGACCCCGATGGCGGAGGGACGCCGCCCAAGGGCGAGGCCCGCGACCGGGCCGAGCGCTGGGTGGGGGAGCTCCTGCTCGAGGTCGTGCGGATCGCGCGGCGCCTGGGCGTCGATCCCGAGCTGGCGCTGCGCCAAGCGGCCGACCGCTTCCGCGAAAACGCGCGCCGCGCCTAGCCGTGACACAATGCCGCCCGCGCCCGCGCGCTTCCGATGCGGGCGCTTGTCACGTAAGGACTTATGGCGAAGATTCAGAAAATTCACGGCAGGCAGATCCTTGATTCCCGCGGCAACCCGACCGTCGAGGTCGACGTTGCCCTCGACTCCGGCGCGACGGGCCGCGCCGCCGTCCCCTCCGGGGCCTCGACCGGCGAGTTCGAGGCCACCGAGCTGCGCGACGGCGGCGACGCCTGGAACGGCAAGGGCGTGAGCAGGGCCGTTGCGAACGTCAACGGCGAGCTCGCCCAGGCGCTCGCGGGCGCGGACGCTACCGACCAGGAGGGCATCGATCGCCGCATGATCGAGCTCGACGGGACCCCGAACAAGTCGCGGCTCGGCGCCAACGCGATCCTCGGCATCTCGCTCGCGGTCGCGCGCGCGGCGGCGGCCGACGCGGGCGTGCCGCTCTACCGCTACGTCGCCGGCCTGGCCGGCGCGGGTGAGCCCAGCGTCCTGCCGGTGCCGATGATGAACGTCCTGAACGGCGGCGCGCACGCCGACAACAAGGTCGACTTCCAGGAGTTCATGATCGTCCCGACGGGGGCCTCGACCTTCTCCGAGGGCCTGCGGATGGGCGCCGAGGTCTTCCACGCCCTCAAGCGCACGCTGCACGACCGCGGCCTCGCCACCTCCGTCGGCGACGAGGGCGGCTTCGCTCCCGACCTCGACTCCAACGAGGCGGCCCTGGAGGCGCTCGTCGCGGGCATCGAGGCGGCCGGGTACAAGCCGGGCGAGGAGGTCAACATCGCCCTCGACCCGGCGACGAGCGAGGTCCACTCCGACGGTGCCTACGTGCTCGAGCACGAGGGCCGCACGCTCTCGCCCGAGCAGATGGCCGACTACTGGGCCTCGGCCTGCGACCGCTTCCCGATCATCTCGATCGAGGACGGGATGGACGAGGAGGACTGGGACGGCTGGAAGCTGCTCACCGACCGGATCGGCTCGCGCTGCCAGCTCGTCGGCGACGATTTGTTCGTCACCAACCCGGAGCGCCTGCGCCGCGGCATCGACGCCGGCGTGGCGAACTCGATCCTGATCAAGGTCAACCAGATCGGCACGCTGTCGGAGACGCTGGAGGCGATCCGCATCGCCCGCGAGGCGGGCTACACGGCGGTCATGTCGCACCGCTCCGGCGAGACCGAGGACACGACGATTGCCGACCTGGCCGTCGCCACCGGCGTGGGCCAGATCAAGACCGGCGCCCCGTCGCGCTCGGACCGCGTCGCCAAGTACAACCAGCTTCTGCGTATCGAGGAGGAGCTCGGCCAGAACGCCACCTACAAGGGCATCTCGGCTTTCGCTGGCGCCGGCAGGTGATCCGCCGTCGGCGTTGAACCGATCATGCGTGAGCTCACGCGCGTATCGGATTGCCCCAAGAAGCAGCGCTCGGCGCGGCTCGCGGATCCACTGGGATCGGGTGGGCCGCGTCGCGCTCGTTCTGGTGCTGTTTGCCATCCTCGTCCTGTACGTCAACCCGGTCGTCAACTTCATCGACGCCTATCGCGACTCGAAGGCGGAGAGCGCGCAGCTCGCCGAGTTGCGGCGGGAGAACGAGCGCCTGCGCGAGCGCGCCGCGACCCTGACCCAGCCGGACGCCGCCGAGCGCGGCGCGCGCAAGCTCGGCATGGTCGCTGCGGGCGAGGGCTCGGCGATCGTGAAGGGGCTGGGCGACTAGCTCGCGCCGCTCGCCGGGAGACCCGGCGGTGAGCCCCACCTTCGCCCCCGCCTCCGAGCGCGTCCTCGGCCCGGGGGAGTACCTGCTCGGCGCCGCGGTCCTGGCGCTCACGCTCGGCGCGCTCGCGTTCGCCGCCGTCCGGCTGCGCCGCGCGCTCGTGCCCGCGTGGTCGGGTTCGCCCGCGCTCGTCGTCGACGTCGTGCTCGTCCTCGCGCTCGCGCTCCTGCTCGGCGAGCTGCTGGGCACGTTCGAGCTGTTCACCAGGTGGGGTTATCTGGCCGGCGCGCTGGTCGTGGCCGCGCTTCCGCCCTGGGTCGCCGGCGAGGTGGCGCGCCGC
>PKER01000255.1 GCA_002919115.1 bacterium | reverse complement strand
AGCGCGACCGCGCCGATGGGCCGGACCGGGCTCATGCCGCGATGCTGGGTCCGGGGCCCGGGCCACGCGCCGGTTCCGGCGAGGCCCCACCGCTACGATTGACTGGATGGTTGACGAGGAAGCCGTCTACGAGGCCCTCGAGGAGGTCATCGACCCCGAGCTCGGCCTGGACTTCGTCTCACTCGGCCTCGTCTACGACGTGGAGATCGAGGACGGCGACGTCTACATCACCTTCACGCTGACGACGCCGGCGTGCCCGATCGGCCCGCAGGTGACCGAGCAGATGCGCGAGTTCGTCGGCGAGCTCGAAGGGGTGAAGAACGTCTATCCCAAGATGGTCTTCGACCCGCCTTGGTCCCCGGAGATGATGTCCGAGGACGCCAAGTTCGCGCTGGGTTACTGAGCGGCCCGTTCCCGACGCACATCGGGGCCCCCGTTGAGCCCCGACCGAGCGACTGCGCCGGTAGGTCCCCGCGCACAATTACGCTCCCTATGTGCGTGCTCGGCTGAAGGGCAAGCTCCAGCTCCATACGTTCCTGCTCGGCGCGCGCTGGCCGTACCTGGCGGGAGCGGTCGGCTTCGTGATCGGCATCGTCACCGCGATCGCCGCGCCGCCCGCCGACCTGGCGGGGATCGCGATTGCGGTCGTCTCCACGGCGCTCGGGGTCGCCACCTTCGTCCACGACTCGCGCGAGGTCGCTGAGCAGGGAGCCAACCTGCACGCGCTCGATCTTGGCACTCGGGCCACGGAGGGCCTGCGCCCCTCCGATCGCTATGCCGGATTCGAGCTCGTCGAGCTCGACGGGCAGCACGTGCTGCTCTCGGACGAGCTCAACGCGCTGCTCGTCGCCAGCCGGACCCCCCTCGCGGTCGAGTCGGTGCCGTACCGGCTCAGCGGCCCGGAAAAGACGTGCGCGGCGTTCGTGCTGCGCGAGCACTTTCGCGCCGGCGCCGTGCTCTTCAACGACCGCAAGGTGCGCCTCGCCTCCGACCTGACGCCGGCGGTTGTGCGCGCCGGCCACCCGGTCGCTGTGCAGCGCACCGAGTACTTCGCGAGCCTGTGCACCAACGAGATCGCCACGCGCGAGATCCGCTACCGGGGCCAGGACCAGCCGATTCTGCGCGGCCGCGACCTTTTCTCGAGCAACAACACGATCGCCGATCTCGCCGCGAGCCGCTGCTCGAATCACATCGGCGTCTCGACCCTCGCCTTCTCGCGGGACGGCCACCTCATCCTGGCGACGCAGACGTCACGCTCGGCGCAGAGCCCTAATCGCATCACCGCGTCGGGATCCGGGTCGGTGGACTGGTCCGATCTGGAGAGCCTCGACTCGCCTGAGCTGGAGGAGCTGGTTCGTCGCGCCATGGAACGCGAGCTTGTCGAGGAGACCGGGATCGAGCCCCAGGCGGTCGCGAGCACCACGCTCACCGGATACGTGCGCGTGCTCGAGCGGGGCGGGAAGCCGGAGTTCTTCGGCGTCTCGCTTGTCGACGCCAGCGTCGCCGGGCTCCAGGTCCGCCGCCAGGAGCGTCTGTTCATCGCCGACGTCGCGCCGCTGCGGGTCGACCGCCGGTCCGCGGCCGACGTCGAGGCCGCGCTGGCGGCGGTCGAACGGGAGCGCGGCGGGGCGTTCTCGCTCTCACTCACGCTGGCGCTGGAGCTCCTGAGGCGCCGCCTGCGCGTCGATCCGGAGGCCACGATGCGCCTGATCGGCGGCGAGCAGCTCGCGGTGGCCGGGTCCTGAGCGCCCGTGTAGCGGCCGGCAACCGGGGTTGGCCGACACGGACCGCTGTTAGCGTCCGCGTTCGTCATGCCCGAGGGACGCCGGGTTGGGGTGTGGATCGCAGCCGCGTGCGCGCTGGCGCTGGTCGCCTGCGGCCAGGCGAGCGCCGCCGCGGACGAGGCGCGCATCGTCTCCGAGGAGCGGCTGGGCCCGCGCGAGATCGTGCTCACCGTCGAGACCCCCGCCTTTGCGAAGCCAACCAAGGTCACGGTCGATCTGCCCGTGCGCTACCGCGAGCGCCCGCGCAGGCGCTGGCCGGTGGCGTACTTCCTGGCGGGCACGATGAACTCGCACCGCACGTTCAACGAGCTGGTCGACGGGCTCGCGCTCACCGAGAGGTTCCCGGCGATCGTGGTCTCGCCGCACGGCGACAGCGGCTACTGGAGCGACTGGTACAACGGCGGCGCGTTCGGCCCGCCGATGTATGAGACGTACGTGGCCGAGCAGCTCATCCCGCTGATCGACGCGCGCTTCCGGACCCGCCCGCGGCGCGCGCAGCGCGCCGTGATCGGCGTGTCGATGGGCGGCTACGGGGCGCTCATGATGGCCGCCCGCCACCCGGACCTGTTCGCCGCCGCCGCGAGCGTCTCGGGCGCGGTCGACAGCAACCTCGCGGTCAACGGCCTCGTCCTCTCCCTGAGCTCGACCTTCCAGGGCGGGCAGGTCGACGCGATCTACGGCCCGCGCCTCACCGAGGAGGTCCGCTGGCGCGGGCACAACCCGGTCGACCTCGCCGAGAACCTGCGCGGCCTGCATTTGCAGGTGCGCACCGCGAACGGCACCCTGGACACCGCGCTCGGCGAGCACCTGCTCTCCGCCGACTCGGTCTCGTGCGCGGTCGAGTGGGGCGTCTACCGGGCGAGCCTGAGCCTGTACGGGCGCCTCCAGGACCTCGAGGTCCCGCACGTCTGGAAGGACTACGGGCGCGGCTGTCACAGCGTGCCGAACTTCAAGCGCGAGCTGGCCGACACCCTGGCCGCGCTGAAGCCGGTGTTCAGGGACCCGCCGAAGCGGCCCCGCCGCATCGACTACCGCTCGATCGAGCCCCAGTTCGAGGTCTGGGGCTGGCGGGTGCGCGCCGACCGCCGCCGGCCGCTCGAGTTCCTCGAGCTGCGCGGCGCGGGGCGCCGGGGCGCGACGGTGGTCGGCTCCGGCCTGACGAGGGTGGTGACGCCCCCGTTCTTCCGCGGCGCGCGTCGCGTCCGCCTGCGGGGCGCGCGGGAGCGCTTCGCGGTGCCCAATCGCCGGGGGCGGATCCGGTTCACGGTGGACCTGGGCGAGCCGAGCTCGGGGCAGCAGTACCGGGCAGGCACCAAGACCAACCGCGTCCGCCGCACGGTCGAGTTTCGCGCCCGCCGAGGCTGAGCGCGCGCTCTCGTCCGATTGCCTAGCGGCGCTCCGTCGCGTCCGGCGTCGGGACGGATGAACCGTTCACCGAATAAAGTTGGCGAAAATCAGGATTATCGAAAACTTTCGTCGTTAGACTTGCGATCGTGAACGCCACCGACCGCAAGCTCAGGCGCCTCGAGCAGATCGCACGCCTCCGGCGAGCCCAGCGCGATGCACCGGGACAGCGGGACATCGCTAGCGTGCGTGCCGAGCTCGAGGCGGAGCTGGGGGAGACCGTGTCGCAGCGCCTTGCCGCCCGGTTCCTCGGCGTCAGCCACGCGGCGCTGCAGAGGTGGATCGAGCGCGGCGATCTGCCCCTCATCTACAGCCGGCAGGGGCACCTGGAGGTCCCGGTCCCAGTCCTGCTCGATCTCCGTGAGTCGATGGATCGGGAGCGGTCGTGCGGCGGTAGGCGCAGGCACCACCTCGAGCCGGTGCTGCTCGAGGGTCGCCGGCGGGCCGAGCGAATCACGGCTGCGGATCTCGGGCTTGGCGACGAAAGCGAGAACGGCCACAGCCGCGCGGACAGGCGAGCGCTCGCCTATCACCGCGTAGTGGCGCGGCGTCTCGACCGCGCGATGCTGGCCGAGGCGCTCCACCGCATCTGGAAATGGCGGGACGAGGGCAAGCTCGATCCGCGCTACGCGGACGAGTGGGAGCGGATCCTCGGGCTCCCGCTGCCCGAGGTACGCCGGGCGCTGAGCAGCGACGACGCGCGCGGCCGCGAGCTCAGGCAGAACTCGCCGTTCGCGGGCATGCTCACCGAGCCCGAGCGCCGGCGGATTCTGGAGCTGGTCCGTTAGGCATGAACCGGTCCGAGCTGGAGCACGTGCTCGGGGCGGCGGCGAACGCGGTCGGCGAGCACGCTTTCGTGGTCATCGGCAGCCAGGCGATCCTGGGGTCGTTCCCCGACGCCCCAGAGGAGCTCCTGCGCTCGATGGAGGTCGATCTGTATCCGAAGGAGAACCCCGAGCTGGCCATCGAGATCGATGGCACCCTGGGCGACGGCTCGCGGTTTCACGAGGCGTTCGGCTATTACGCGCATGGGGTTGGGCCGGAGACGGCCAAGGCCCCACGAGGGTGGGAGGAGCGCCTCATCGAGTCCGAGATCCCACCTCGCCCGGGATTGAAACGCGCGATAGCCGCGTACTTCCTCGAGCCTCACGATCTGGTGCTCGCCAAGTGCGTAGCGGGCCGGGACCGTGACTGGGAGTTCGCCAAGGACGCGATCGCGGCTGGGGTGGTCGACGCGGAGACCCTGCTGTCGAGAGTCGACCTGCTGCCCGTCTCAACAGAGCGGATCGAAGGCATCCGCCGCCATCTGGAGGCCCTCGCCGCCCGCTCGAGCTAGCGCGGCACGCTCGTGGGCGAGCCGCCCGGATTCGTTAACCGTGGCCCCCAGGGGGAATGCGGGGGGCACGAGTCCATTAGGGAGAGGAAAGGAACCCCCTAGATGCTTGGATTTCTTCTGTACTTGATCGTGATCGGCATCGTCGCCGGTTATCTCGCGCGCCTGCTCGTGCCCGGTGAGGACCCGATGGGCTTCTTCGGCACGATGGCGCTCGGCATCGTCGGCAGCTTCGTCGGAGGTTTCTTGGGCTATCTGCTCTTCGGGCACGACCTCGACGAGGGTGCTCTCCAGGCGTCCGGGGTGATCGGCTCGATCATCGGCGCCATCATCGCGCTGCTCGTCTGGCGAGCGGTCGGCGGCCAGCGCGGTGGCGGACGCCCGGTCACGCGCTGACGAAAACTAGTCCCGCCACAAAGCGGGCCCACGCGGCCGGCGGTCCTGTCCCCCCCAGGGCCGTCGGCTTTTTCTTTGCCGGCGCGGTGAGCGGCCCCCGCCCCTAGCGCGCCTCGACCGCGCGGGCGGCGCTCACCGGGGCGGGCGTCATCGCCGCCGCGCAGATCACGAGGGCGAACGCCCCGACCCGCAGGGCGACGCCGAGGGCGTCCTCCGGCATCGGCTCGGCGAAGACGATCGGGCCGGCGGCGATCGTGAGCGCGTTCGCGGCGACGCTCGTGACCGCGATCACGGGCACGGCCTTGCCGGTCTGCAGGCCCCGTGCCGAGACGATCAGCCCCGCGAGCGAGGCCAGCGCGATCACCGCGGCCAGCGGGTGGATGAGGATGCCGACGACCGACGACTCGCCGAGGTTGCCGCTCAGCGCCTTGATCGCGGTGTCCGACGCCGCCCAGAACATCCCGGCCGAGGCCCCGAACAGCACCCCCTCGTGCGCGCGGCCGACGGCGAAGAAGGGGACCACGACCGCCGCCCCGGCGACGGTGCCAAGGTAGCCCACGAGGCGCGCCACCTCGTAGTCGGCGTGCGCGTCTTCGCCGACATCGCCCGCCGACCCCGCCAGGAACGCGAGGCCGAGCGCGGCGAGCGCGACCCCGGCCCACTCGCGGCGCGTCACCTCGTGCGCGAACAGGCGGTCGGCGGTGACGGTGAGCAGCACGAGCCCCCCGGCGATCGTGGCCTGCACGAGCGAGATCGGCGCCAGCGCCAGGGCGCCCACGTGGAAGCCCCAGCCGACGAGGGCGATGACGATCCCCAGCACGTACCAGGGGTTGCGGAACAGCGCGAACGAGGTCCGCAGCGGGTGCCGCATGTCCACGCGCGGCGATGCGACCGCGCCGCGGTGCTTGTAGAGGAAGCCGAGGACCGACGCGAACGCGGTCGCGAGCGCGAGCAGCAGGCCGATCTGGACCGACAGCGACATCGGTCCGCGCAGCTTACGGCCCGGGCCGCGGCTCGCCTACGCGGCGCTCGGCCCGTCGCTGTCCGGCTCGGCGGCGTCGATCTCGACGGCGGCCCCCGACTCGCCGGGCCCGATCCGGATCGCCCGGATCGCGTGCTCGTCGGGGAGCTTGTCGAGCACCTCGCGGATCACCCGGTGGATCTCGGGCTCCTCGTGGCCGAAGTCGTCGAGCAGGCTGCGGAGCGCGGTGTGCGTGATCTTGAGCTGCTCTGGGGTCAGCTCAAGGTGGTACCTGAACGGTCCTCCCTCCATGCCGCGATGTTACGGCAGCGGGGTGCTCATCAGCCGGCTGCCGGCGCCGGGTTCGCGCCGCGCTCCCCCTCGCGCGCCTCGGCGGCGTCGACCAGCGCGGCGATCGCGCGCTCGATCCCGCTCGCGATCTCGGCCACGTCGGGCATCGCGTCGAAGTCCGCGAGCAGGCCGAAGTTGATGCTGCCGTCGTAGGACATGATCGCCACGAACAGCGCCTGGTCCGGCGGCAGGAAACCGACCGGGAAGCAGTCCTCGAGCCGGCGCCCGAGCATGTAGAGCGGGATCTGCGGGCCCGGCACGTTGGTGACGGTGAGGTTGAAGATCCGGGTCGAGAAGTTGATCCGCGCTGCCTGCGCGAGCAGGGTCGGGGGCGCGAAGTCGTTGAAGCGGGTGATCATCTCGGCGCCAAGCGCCTGCTTGGAGCTCTTCACGTCGGCCATCGCCGCGCGCACGACGTCGAGCCGGGCGGTCGGGTCCTCGACGTACACGGGAAGCGGCGCGCGCACGGCCACGATCTTGTTGCCGAGGTGGCCGTGCTCGTCCTCGGCGCGGATCGACACCGGCACCTGGGCGCGGACCTCGAGCCCGTCGGTGCTCACCCCGCGCAGGTGCAGCCAGTCGCGCAGGGCGCCCGCGACCACCGCGAGCACGACGTCGTTCACGGTCCCTCCGAGGACGTTCTTGATCCGCTTGAACTGCCCGAGGTCGGCGCGCACCCACTCGTAGCGGCGGTGCGGGCCGATCTTCGTGTTGAGGGGCAGCTTGGGCGCGCGGTCGGCGAGCGTCCACGCGATCTCGCTGAGCGCCTCGGTGGCGTCGGCCGCCCTCTCGAGCGCGGCGCGCGGGCTCTCGAGCGCGCGCAGCGCGCGGGCGC
>PKER01000376.1 GCA_002919115.1 bacterium | reverse complement strand
GAGCTGTTGTTGCGCTGACCGCCTGAGGCCGCCTCGATATAGCCGAACAAATCCGCCTCAGATCGCGCCGCCGCCCGAGGTGAGGCGGATATGTGCGGCATAGGCGAACAAATCCGCCTCACTCGTGTCGCGGTGCGGTTTGGGCGCTTGGGCCGCGGCCTAGAAGAGCCCCTGTGTCGCCGCCGCCCGCATCGCCAGGCCGAAGACGACCAGCGCGGAGACGGCCATGATCCCCGTCTCGCGGCGGAAGATCGCGAGCGCGATCAGGCGCTGGCGCTCGCGCGGGAGCGCGTCGAAGTCGATGCCCTCGAGCTCGCGCGCCCCGGCCCCGGCGCGCGCGCCCTCGGCGAGCATCGAGACCATGACGGGCAGGACGCCGTACAGGTAGTGCAGCCCGTCGCCCGCCTCGTGCCCCAGTAGCAGCAGCACGCCGCCGAGCAGCACCTGCGCGACCACGGTCGCCTGCGCCACGCGCAGCGCGTACCAGAACCCCTCGGACGGCCGCTGCAGAAGCCAGGCGATGCCGCCCCACAAGCCGGCGCCGAGGTTGGTGACGAGCACCGCGACGCCCACGATCAGATGAACTTTCTCCATACCCGTCTCAAATAGTCGGAATTCCGCTTTCTGATGCGGAAAAACACTATGTGGCAAGTTCGCACAAGCGCCCTATATGGTTAGGCGTCGCAGTGCTTCGTAGCTACATCCCAGCTCTCGTGTTCATCGGCCTCGGAGCGATCGTCAGCAGCGCGCTCGTCGCGGTCAACGCGTTCCTCGGCCGCAAGCGGCGCACCGGCACGGTGAAGGGCGACCCCTACGAGTCCGGACTGCCCTCGGAGTTCTCGCGGACGTTCCGCTGGGGCGTGTCCTTCTACATGGTCGCGATGCTCTTCATCCTCTTCGACATCGAGGTGATCTTCCTGTATCCGGTCGGCGTGATCCTCAACGCGGCCGACTCGGTGTTCGTCCTCGCCGAGATCCTCGTCTTCGTGGCGCTGCTGCTCGTTGCCCTGATCTACGTCTGGCGAAGGGGGGCCCTGGATTGGAGATAAAGCGCGAGAAGGTCCGTTCGGCGCTCCCGCTCGACGAGCCGCCTGCGCCCTCGAACCTGCGCATCCGCCAGCTCCGCGCCCGTGACCTTCTGCGCGGGGAGCTCTCCGAGGAGGAGCTCGAGCAGCTCGTCTCCGAGCAGACCTTCACCACCCGGCTCGACAAGGTCCTCAACTGGGGCCGCGCCAACGCGGTCTTCCCCGCGACCTTCGGGCTCGCCTGCTGCGCGATCGAGATGATGTCGATCGTCTCGCCGCGCTACGACATCGCCCGCTTCGGCGCCGAGGCGATGCGCGCCTCGCCGCGCCAGGCGGACCTGCTGATCCTGTCCGGGCGGGTCTCGATCAAGATGGCGCCGGTCGTCCGCCGCCTCTACGACCAGATGCTCGAGCCCAAGTGGGTGATGTCGATGGGCGCCTGCTCGTCGTCTGGCGGCATGTTCCAGAACTACGCCGTGGTGCAGGGCGCCGACAAGTTCCTGCCGGTGGACATCCACGTCCCGGGCTGCCCGCCGCGCCCCGAGGCGGTGCTCTACGGCTTCAACAAGCTCCAGCGGATGATCCAGGGCAATCCCGACCCGGGCTGGCGCGCGCGCTACAACGCACACGGCACGGAGGAGTGGGCGCGCGAGTACGGCACGCTCACCGACGAGGCGCGCGAGGCCTACGCGGCTGCCCACGAGGCCGCGAAGCAGGCCGCCGACCTGATCCCGAAGGAGGCCGAGGCCGAGGCGGGCGCCTCGCCCGAGGAGCGCACGGAGCCGGTCGCCGGCCGCTCCGGGCGCGGTGTTGGCAGGTTCATCTAAGGACTCAGAGCGGAGGCGGGATGCCAGACGCAGCCGGACTTGAACTGATCGCGGCCGAGATCAACGAGCGCCATCCCGGCGCGATCCTCGGCACCTACTACGAGCACGACCAGGCGTGCCTGATCGCCGAGCCGGAGAAGATCCGCGAGGTCCTCGCCTGGCTCCGCGACACCCCGGGCCAGGAGTACACGTTCCTCGCGAGCGTCCACGGCGCGGACTACCTGCCGGCCGTGCCGCGCTTCGGCGTGCACTACGAGCTCCTCAACATGGCGCGGGTCGAGCGCATCCGCGTGCGCGCCGCCGTGCACGACCCGGCGGCCGAGGGCGGGCCCTACCCGCTCGGCGAGGAGCCGCTCCCGGAGGTGCCGAGCATCACCGACGAGTGGCCCACCGCCAACCACCAGGAGCGCGAGGTCTACGACATGTTCGGGATCGTCTTCCGCGGCCACCCCGACCTGCGGCGCATCCTGATGCCCGAGGACTACGTGGGCTGGCCGCAGCGCCGCGACTTCCCGATCGGAGGCGAGCCAGTGATCTTCACCAACAACGAACGCGAAGTGCCGGGGTGGACCCAGTGAGCGGCGGCCGCTCCGCACCCGCCCACGGCGCCGACGTCATCGCCCGCACCTCGGCGGAGGTCGTCGGCACCTCGCCCGTCGAGCGCACCGGCGCCGACGAGGCGTTCGAGATCGAACAGGAGCTGATGACGATCAACCTCGGGCCGCACCACCCGGCCACGCACGGGGTGCTGCGCCTGCTGGTCGCGCTCGAGGGCGAGGTCGTCCGCGACCTCAAGCCGATCATCGGCTACGTCCACACGGGCATCGAGAAGAACTGCGAGGAGAAGAGCTACTGGAAGGCCATCCCGTTCGTCGAGCGGATGGACTACCTCTCGTACTTCTTCAACGCGCAGGCCTTCTGCGGGTGCGTCGAGAAGCTGCTCGAGCTCGACATCCCGCCGCGCGCCAAGTACCTGCGCGTGATCCACCTCGAGCTCAACCGGCTGCACTCGCACCTGGTCTGGCTCGGCACCTCCGCGCTCGACCTCGGCGCGATGTCGATGTTCTTCTACTGCTTCCGCGACCGCGACCGGATCCTCGACATCTTCGAGATGTCCACAGGCCAGCGCATGCACACGCGCTACTTCCAGGTCGGCGGCGTGATCCAGGACATCCCGCTGGGCTTCGAGCGCAAGCTCCGCGCCTTCCTCAAGGAGTTCCCGAGCCGCGTCGACCAGTACGAGGCGCTGCTCACCAACAACGAGATCTTCCTGCACCGCACTAAGGACATCGGCATCGTCCCGCGCGAGCGGCTGCTGGAGCTCGGCGTGACCGGCCCGCTGCTGCGCGCCGCCGGCGAGCCCTGGGACCTGCGCAAGGTCTCCCCGTACCTCGCCTACGGGGACTTCGACTTCAAGATCCCGATCGGCACCGTCGGCGACGGCTGGGACCGCTTCATCGTGCGCATCCAGGAGATGCGCGAGTCGGTGAAGATCATCGAGCAGGCGCTGGACGGCCTGCCCGAGGGCCCGTGGATCGCCGACGACCGCAAGGTCGTGCTCCCGCCGCGCCACGAGCTCGGCACGTCGATGGAATCGCTGATCCACCACTTCAAGCTCGTCACGGAGGGCTTCCGCGTCCCGCCGGGCGAGGTCTACTACCCGATCGAGGCGCCACGCGGCGAGCTCGGCTGCTTCATCGTCGCCGACGGTTCCGCGAAGCCGGCACGCGTGCACTTCCGCGAGCCGTCGTTCGTGAACCTCCAGGCACTGCGCGACATGTGCGTCGGCGACTACGTGGCCGACCTGATCATGAACCTGGCGATGCTCGATCCGGTTCTCGGAGGTATCGACCGATGAGCACTCACGATCGCCAGGGCAACGAGACCCCGGCCATCGATCCCGCGCTCGAGCAGGGCCCGCAGACGAGCGAGCACGGCCGCTCCGGCCCGCTGCGCCCGACCGACGAGCTGTCGGCCGCCGAGCGCCAGGCGCTGATCGCCTCGATGTCGCCCGAGGACGCCGAGCGCGTCCCGGAGCTGCACGAGGTCGAGGTCCCGCCGGAGCTGCGCGAGAAGATCGAGGAGGCGATGAGCCGCTACCCGCAGCTGCGCTCGGCCTCGATCCCCGCGCTGTGGGCGGTGCAGCGCCACTACGGCTGGTGCTCGCCCGAGGGCATCCGTCAGGCGGCGGCGGTGATGGGCGTCTCGCCCGCGTACCTGCAGTCGGTGGCGAGCTTCTACGACCTGTTCCGCCTGACCCCGACGGGCCGCAACCGCATCCTGGTCTGCCACAACATCTCGTGCTGGATGCGCGGCGCCGACGACGTGCTCAAGCGCTTCTGCGAGGCGGCCGGCGTCGACCCCCATGAGGCCGAGCACAACGGCGGCAACTCGCCCGACGGGGAGTTCTTCGTGCAGGGCTTCGAGTGCCTCGGCGCCTGCGACATCGCGCCGATGGCCTCCATCAACGAGCACTACTACGGCCCGATCGAACTCGACGAGGTCGAGACCGTGATCGACCGGCTGCGCCGCGGCGAGGACCCCCTCCCCGAGAAGGACATCCGCAAGCGCACGCTGGCAGGGGGCGCGGAAGCGCCGGAAGTGGAGACGAACGCAGATGCCTGAGCGACGCCTTCTGTTCAAGAACCTCGACGAGCCGGGGCTCAGGACCCTGGACGTCTACAAGCGCCGCGGCGGCTACCGCGCGCTGGAGCGGGCGATCCGCGAGCTGGAGCCCGACCAGATCATCGCCGAGATCGAGGAGTCCGGCCTGCGCGGCCGCGGCGGCGCCGGCTTCTCGATGGGCAAGAAGGGCTCGTTCCTGCCGCGCGGGGACATGCCCAAGTACCTCTGCTGCAACGCCGACGAGTCGGAGCCCGGGACCTTCAAGGACCGCGAGCTCATGTTCAAGAACCCGCATGGCCTGATCGAGGGCATCGTGATCGCCGCGATCGCCGTCGGCGCGCAGCACGCCTTCATCTTCATCCGCGGCGAGTACTGGGACGTGGCCGACGTCCTCGACGCGGCCGTCCGCGAGGCCTACGACGCGGGCCTGGTCGGCGAGCGCATCCTCGGCTCGAACCACAGCGTCCAGCTCGTCGTCCACCGCGGCGCCGGCGCCTACATCTGCGGCGAGGAGACCGCGCTGCTCGACTCGCTCGAGGGCAAGCGCGGCAACCCGCGCCTCAAGCCGCCGTTCCCGGCCGTGCAGGGCCTCTACGGCGGGCCGACGCTGATCAACAACGTCGAGACGCTCATGAACGTGCCGCACATCATCCGCCACGGCGCGGAGTGGTACAAGCGGCTCGGCACCGAGCAGTCGACCGGCACCAAGGTCGTCTCGGTCTCCGGGCACGTGCAGCGTCCCGGCAACTACGAGATCGAGCTCGGCATCCCGGCGCGCGAGATCATCTTCGGGCTGGCCGGCGGCCCGCCCCCCGGCCGGCGCGTGAAGGTCTGGTTCCCGGGCGGGTCCTCCGCGCCGGTGCTCACCGAGGAGGAGCTCGACCTCCCCTACAGCTTCGAGTCGATGGCCGAGGCGGGCTCGATGCTCGGCTCGGGGGCGATCATCGTCGGCGACGACACCGTCTCCGTGCCCGAGCTCGCCCTGCGCACGGCGCGCTTCTACCACCACGAGTCCTGCGGCAAGTGCTCGCCCTGCCGCGAGGGCACGAACTGGACGGTGAAGATGCTCGAGCGCGTGGTGCGCGGCGAGGCGACGCCGATGGACCTCGACATCATCGCCTCGGTGCAGGAGAACATCATCGGCAACTGCCTGTGCGTGCTGGGCGACGCGATGGCGATGCCGGTGGGCTCCATGGTCCGCAAGTTCCGGCACGAGTTCGAGGAGGTGATCGAGCGGGCCCGCGCCGCCCACGGCGGGCCGCTCGACGCCGCGCCCGATGACGTGCCGCCCGTCCCGCTGGGGGTGCACGCATGAGCGAGCGCAACGAGATCACCTTCGTCATCGACGGCGTCGAGGTCCGCGCCCCCGAGGGCATGATGCTCGTCGACGCCGCCAAGCAGGGCGACATCGAGATCCCGGTCTTCTGCTACGAGCCCAAGCTCGGGCCGCCCGTCGGCGCCTGCCGGATGTGCCTGGTCGAGATCGAGGGCATCCCGAAGCTGCAGACCGCCTGCTCGACGCCGGTCCGCGACGGCATGGTCGTCTACACGCAGACCGAGCGCGTCAAGCAGGCCCAGAACGCGGTCGTCGAGTTCCTGCTCGTCAACCACCCGCTCGACTGCCCGGTCTGCGACAAGGGCGGCGAGTGCCCGCTGCAGGACATCGCGATGGGCTGGGGCCCGGGGCGCAGCCGCGTCACCGACCCCAAGCGCCACTTCCGCAAGCCGGTGCCGCTCTCGCCGCTCGTGCGCATCGACCGCGAGCGCTGCATCCTCTGCTACCGCTGCGTGCGCTTCAGCCAGGAGGTCTCCGAGGACGAGCAGCTCCAGCTGCTCGAGCGCGGGCCGCGCAGCTACGTCGGCACCTTCGACGACCGCCCCTACATCGCCCCCTTCCACGGCAACATCATCGAGCTCTGCCCGGTGGGCGCGCTCACCTCCGAGGCCTACCGCTTCCGGGCCCGGCCGTGGGACATCGAGGAGGCGGGCACCGTCTGCACGCTCTGCCCCTCGCAGTGCAACGTGAAGTTCACGGTCCGCGACGAGCGCGTCATGCGCACGCTCGCCCGTGACAACAAGGACGTCGACGACGGCTGGCTCTGCGACAAGGGCCGCTTCGGCTTCCAGGTGATCCACGCCGAGGACCGGATCACGGAGCCGCAGATCGGCGGCGGCGGGACGCTCTCTCCCGCGACCTGGGCGCAGGCGCTCGAGCGCACCGCCGAGGCGCTGCGCAAGGCGGGGCCGCGCACCGCGGTGCTGATCGGCTCGCAGGCCTCCAACGAGGAGGGCTACCTGCTGCAGCGGATCGCGCGCCAGGCGCTGGGCTCCCCGCACATCGACTCGCGCGGCGGCCACCCGATCGACCGCGACACGCTGCTCGAGCTCTCGCGGCCCGAGCTCGGCGCCGCGGTCGCCGACATCGACCGCGCCGAGTCGGTGCTGCTGGTCGGCGCCGACCCGCTCAACGACATGCCGATCCTCGACCTGCGCCTGCGCAAGGCGATCCGCCGGCACGGCACGCGCCTCGTGGTCGCCACCGAGCGGCCGACCACGCTCGACGGCGGCGCCGAGGAGACCGCGCGCTACGCGCCGGGCGAGGCGGCCGCGGCCGGTG
>PKER01000200.1 GCA_002919115.1 bacterium | reverse complement strand
CCGGCGGGCCGGGGGGGGGGGGCAACGGGCAGCGCCCCCGGCGCGCTCTGCTCGTTGCGGGCCGACGCGACGGGAGCGCGCACGGCGGCCAGCTGCGTGGCTGCGTACACCGCCCAGGCCCAGATGATCGTGCCGAGCGCGAGGTGCCCGACGATCAGCCCGGCGTGCTTGCCGAACCACACGTTCGAGGCGCCCAGGAGCACCTGGGCGAGCACCAGCGCGGCGAGCCAGGTGAACTCGCGCCCGCGCACGCCCTGCCGGAGCGAGACGACGAGCAGCGCGATGACGGCGATCACCGTCACGTACATGAAGGCCCGGTGCGTGAGCTGGATGTCGATCAGCCGGTCCTCGCCGAACGGCATGAAGCGGTTCACGCACGTCGGGAACTGCTGACCGCACGCCATGTGGGCGCCCAGCACCGGCTCGTTCGGGGTGCCCTCGCCCTCGGTGCCGGCGACGTAGCCGCCGGCCACGATCGTCGCGAACACAAGCCCCGCGGCGATCACGGCGAGCGTACGCAGGCCGCGCGTGCCCTCCGCCTCGACCGGCTGCGGGTCCGACGACCAGCGCCGGAGCAGGATCAGGATCCCCAGGAGCAGCATCGCGAGCCCCAGGTGGGCGGCGACGAGCGCCTCGTGCAGGCCCTCCTCGACGGTCGCCCCGCCGAGCACGGCCTGGGCGAGGACCAGCACGGCGGCCGCGATCGCGCCGCGCACGATCCACGGGCGGTCGCGGTACTCGCGCCAGGCGCGCCAGGCGATCACGACGATCAGCAGCCCGACGATCGCGGCGACGATGCGGTGCGTGTACTCGATCACCGACTCGGCCGACGCCGCGGGCAGCAGCCCGCCCTCGCACAGCGGCCAGCCGTGGGTGCCGCTGCCGGCGGGCCCGCAGCCGAGGCCCGAATCGCTGACCCGCACGATCCCGCCGATCAGGATCAGGGCGAAGGTGACCAGGATCGTGACGTTGACCAATCGGCGGAAACCGCGCAGCTCGCCGGCCCCGCCGCCAGTAGCGACGCTCATGGCAGTCAGGCTACTGAGGGGCCGTCGCCTGCTCGGTCGGCACCGCTCGCGGCCGGCTCCGACCGGGGCAGCGGCTTGGGCGGCGCGTACGCGCGCTCACGCGCCCGCACGGCCTCGCGGATGTCGCGCATGGGCTCGGCGCTCCGCACGTCGGGCACGGCGTCGAAGTTGTGCGGCGGCGGCGGGGAGAGCGCGAACCACTCGAGCGTGCTGCCGCCCCACGGGTCGTGGCCGACGCGGCGGCCGTTGCCGTAGGAGTAAGCGAGGTTGCCGAGCTCGAGCAGCACGCCGATCGCGATCACGAACGCGGCGATCGAGGCGATCAGGTTGTACGCGCTCACGCCGGTCCCCTCGTAGAAGCGGTAGACGTCCACCGGCTGGCCCTCCAGCCCGGCGAAGGTCATGCACACGAAGAAGACCAGCGCGCCGGCGACGATCAGGCCCGCCGCGGCCTTGGCGAGGCCCTCGCCGACCGCCCGGCCCGTGATCTTCGGAAGCCAGTAATGCAGCGCGGCGAAGCCGCCGAGCACGCCCCCGCCGAGCACGACCAGGATCGTGTCGGCCTGCGCGGCGGTGGTGTTCTCGAGCTGCCACGCGACCGGCATGACGGCGGTCATCAGCTCGCCGGCCAGGCCGATGACGAGCAGCACGATCCCCGCCACCGCGAGCGCGAGCGGCGCGCGCGCGGCGATCGAGCCGTCCCACAGCGTCGCGACCCAGTTGAAGAGGACCAGGCCGACGGGGACGAGCAGCGCGAGGGCGACGACCATCGTCGCGTACTGCACGCCCCAGGCGAGCGGCGCGGTGTAGAGGTTCTGCATGTAGGCGAGGACGCCGAGGACCGCGATCGCGACGAGCGAGCCGGCGACCGCGCCGCGGCTGAAGAGCGGCTTGCGCGCGAAGGTCGGGACGATCTCCGAGATCGCGCCCATCGCGCCGATCAGGATCACCGCGTGCACGCCCGCGAAGAAGAACCAGGCGAGGTGCTCGAAGAGCAGCGGCGAGCCACCCTCGAGCGCGTCGAAGAAGTGGCCGTCGAAACGGCGGTCGACCATCAGCATCGTCAGCCCCGCGAGGAACACCGGCGAGACGACGAACAGCACGTAGCTGATCGCGGCCGCCGCCCACGTGAAGATCGGGGCGCGCCGCCACGCCATGCCGGGCGCCCGCCGCGTGTGCAGCGTGACGATCATGTTGATCGCCCAGCAGAGGAAGCCGAGGACGGTGAGGCCGGCGCCGGCCATCCAGGCGTCGACGCCGTTGGTCACGGAGTACTCCTCGTAGGCGAGGGGCGCGAACGGGGCGAGCGGGTTCTCGGACGCCGCGTAGAGGTAGCCCGCGAAGAAGGTGAGCGCGCCCACCGCGTACAGCCAGTACGAGACCTGGTGCAGGCGGGGCAGGGCGACGCCGCGGGCGCCGATCTGCAGGGGCACGATGTAGCTGATAAGCCCGCAGAAGAGCGGCACGGCGAAGAACAGGATCGCGCTCGCCTGCATGCCGGACAGCAGCCGGTAGAAGATCTCCGGCTGGATCATCGTGTTGTCCGGGACGATGAGCTGGAGCCGGGTCAGCCCGAAGAGCAGGGCGGCCACGGCGAGGAAGGTCCCGGCCGTGCCCAGGTAGAGCTTGGCGACCGCCTTGTGATCGCCGTTCGAGGCGGCCTCGATCCAGGCGATGCCCTTCCGCGGCACCTCGCGGGTGACCAGCTCAGGGCGCGGTTCGGTGATCGTCGGGGTGGTCACTCGGTTCACTCCTCCGCCTCGCGGTTCTGCTCCTCGACTGCACCCTGGGCCTCGGTCAGATCGTTGGCGCGCTGCTCGATGTACTGCTCGTACTCCTCAGGCTCGACGACGCGCACCCAGATGCGCATCGCGGGGAAGCCTGTGCCGGAGTACATCGTGGAGGCGCCGGGGTAGCGACCGACCTCGTCGGCCTTGAACCAAGTCTGCGTGGTGGTCCCGGGCACGGCGTCGACCTGCCCGCCCAAGGCGGGGACGAACCAGCGGTGCAGGACGTCGACGGTGCGGACGTTGAGGAGCACCGCGGTGTCGACCGGGACGACGAGCTCGTTGTAGGAGAAGACCTCGGCGATGTCCTCGCGCTCGCCCGGGTACTCGAAGCGCCACATCCACTGCTGGCCGACCGCGTTGATCACGAGCGGCGCGCCCTCGGCGGGCTCGTCGGAGCCGGGCTCGGGCTGCGGCACGTCCTTCACGCCGACCTGCGCGTGGCGCGCGGTCGCCGCGGTCAGGCCGTCGGGACCGGACGGCTCGAGCTTGCGCGCGGACTCGGTGGTCAGCACGCCGACCACGAACAGCGCGACGGCGACGAGGCCGAGCGCGCCGGCCACGCGGAGCGTGATCCCGGTGCCGCCGGTGACGCGGCGCGGGCTGGCGCCCCGGCGCTCCCGGAAGCGGCGCAGCGCCACGAACAGCGCGCCGAGGAAGACGACGGCGAGCGCCGCCGCGACGATCAGCGTCACCCAGTAGGCGACGCGGATGTCCTCGGCGTTCGGCGAATGCGCCGGATCGGGGGCGATCGGGTTCGCCACGGCCGGCGCGGCGAGCGCCGCGCAGATACCAAGCGCTAGGGCCCCGGTGGACAGGGCCCGGCGCAGGACACGAGTGCGGGTCTTCGAGGGGCTCAAGGCGGGCGCCATTCTAATCGGAGCGGCTGCCACCTCTCTTCGCTCGCCGTCTCCGGCCGCTCGCGCGAGCGTCCGCAACACGCATCGCCATGCGCCGTGTGACGCCGGCGGCGACCCCAGGACGTGGCCGTCAACGCCGCGGACCGCGCGGGCAACGCGGCGGACGTGGTCGAGCGGCCTCGGGTTCGCTGAACGGGCCTGCACACCTATACTCGCCGCGCATTGCGCCGGCTCATCCGATCAACGAAGCGACCGAGCCCGGCCCTACGCACAGCGGTGAGGCTCGGCGCCGGCGCCGCGGTCGCCGCCTCGATCGTGGTCCCGGTCATGCGCCGCAAGCTCAGGGCCAAGCCGGCCGTCAGCATCGCCGCCGCGATCGCCGGCCCGCCCGCGCTCGCCGTCCTGCGCCCGCGCACCCGCAAGCGCGACGTCGCGCTCTACGCGCTGCAGATGTGGGGATTCATGACCGTCCACGAGATCCCCTACGACGACCCCGAGGCGCTGCGCAAGCGGCTGCGGATCCACTACCCGATCAAGATCGACCGCTGGCTCGGCCGCGGCGAGCTGCCCAACTCGAGGCTGCAGCGCGCCCTCGCCCACCCCGAGAACCCGACGGCGCTCGACCGCGCCCTCTCGGTGGTGCACTGGGCGTGGTTCTTGGTCCCGCACCTCGCCCTGCTGTACATCCTGCTGCGCGACGAGTCCCGCTTCCCGCGCGCGGCCCGGCAGATGTCGGCCACCTACGACCTCGGCTGCTTCCTGTACTTCGCGGTGCCGACGGCGCCCCCGTGGTGGGCGGCCGAGAACGGCTACACCGAGGAGGAGGTGCGCCGGCTGATGCTCGACGTGGCCAAGGACGTCTGGGGACCGGCCTTCCCCTTCCTCTACGACTCGTTCGGCGGGAACCCCTGGGCAGCGTTCCCGTCGCTGCACTTCGGCAGCTCGCTGATGGCGGCGCTGCTATTGGCCGAGACGGACAAGGTGGCCGGCCTCGCGGGGTTCGCCTACACGTTCACGCTCGGCTTCGCGCTCGTCTACCTGGGCGAGCACTACGTGACCGACCTGGCCGCGGGCGCCGCGCTGGTGGCGGCCGTGCGGCGGGGCGAGCGCCTCGGGGAGCCGACGGTCCTGGCAGTCAATCGCGTGCTCCAGAGGCTCGAGCGCATCGCTAACGGCTGACGCGCCTGCGAGTATGGCCCAGATGGCTGACCCAGAGGCGCCCGAACGCGCGGAAGAGGCGGAGGTCGACGAGGAGCCTTCGTTCTTCGCGGACCGCAGGCGCCTGATCCAGAGCGCCCTCGCGGTACTCGCGCTCGTCTTCGCGATCTACTTCCTGCTGCCGCAGCTCGTCGGCGTCGAGGACGGCCTGCGGAGGATGGGCCGCGGCGACACGACCTGGATCGCGATCGCGCTGCTGTGCAGCGTGTTCATGTTCTTCTCCTACGTCGCTCTCTTCCGGGGCGTGGTCGGGGAGCGCACGCTGCGGCTGCGCTGGAGCGAGAGCTACCAGATCACCATGGCCGGCCTCGCGGCGACGCGGATCTTCTCGGCGGGCGGCGCCGGCGGGCTGGTGCTGACCTACTGGGCGCTGCGCAAGGCGGGCATGCCGCGGCGCCAGTCGGCGGCCCGCATGGTGGCCTTCCTCGTCCTGCTCTACGCCGTCTACATGTTCACGCTGATCATCGACGGCATCCTCCTGCGCACCGGGGTCCTCGCCGGCAACGCGCCCGTCGGCCTCACGGTCGTGCCGGCCGCGATCGCCGGCGGCGTCGTCGTGCTCTTCCTCTTGCTCGCGCTCGTGCCCGAGGACATCGAGCGGCGCCTCGCGCACTCGTCGCCGGACACGCGCTGGGGCCGGATCGCCGTGCGGCTCGCGTCCGTCCCGGCCACCGCCGCGACCGGGACCCGCATGGCGATGGACTTCGTGCGCTCGCCGTCGCGCGGCGGGCTCGCCGTGGTCGGCGCGATAGGCTTCTGGGCGGCGAACATCGCGATCCTGTGGGCCTCCTTCAAGGCGTTCGACGTCGACGTGCCCGGCGCCGTGGTCGTGCAGGGGTTCTTCGTCGGGATGTTCGCGAACCTGATCCCGTCGCCGAGCGGCGTCGGCCCCGTCGACGCCGGGATGATCGGTACCTTCGTCCTGTTCGGACTGCCGAGCTCGGCTGTGATCGCTGCGGTGCTCTGCTACCGGCTGATCGCGTTCTGGCTGCCGATCCCCCCGGGGGTCGTGGCGTTCTTCCAGCTCCGCAAGACCGTGCAGCGCTGGGAGGAGGAACGCCGCCACGCGCCGGTCGGCAACGACGCCGCCGAATCCCTGCCGGGAAGCGGGTTCCATTCCATTACTTCAGAAAGTAAAGTATGATTGCTTACGGGCGTTGTGCGCCCTGCCAGAAGGTGTTTGAGAGGGGCTAGCCAGTGACTGAGAAGCGCATCGAGAACCTGATCATCGTGGGAGGCGGGCCGTCCGGGTACACCGCGGCGCTCTACAGCGCGCGCGCCAACCTCGAGCCCCTCGTCATCGAGGGCTTCCAGTGGGGCGGCCAGCTGCAGAACACGACCGAGGTCGAGAACTTCCCCGGCTACCCCGAGGGCGTGATGGGCCCGCAGATGATGCAGGAGTTCCGCGCCCAGGCCGAGCGCTTCGGCACCCGCTTCATCACCGACGACGCTACGCGCATCGAGCTGTCCGACGGCGGCCTGCAGCGCGTCTGGGTGGGCGACGACGAGTACGTCGCCAAGGCCGTGATCCTCGCCATGGGCGCGGAGCCGCGGCGCCTGGGCGTGCCCGGCGAGATGGAGCTCTCGGGCCGCGGCGTCTCCACCTGCGGGGTGTGCGACGGCGCGTTCTTCGCGGGCGAGGAGGTGATCGTCGTCGGCGGCGGCGACTCGGCGATGGAGGACGCGATCTTCGTCGCCAAGTACGCCTCGAAGCTCACGATCGTGCACCGCCGCGACGAGTTCCGCGCCTCGCAGATCATGCTCGAGCGCGCCCGCTCGGTGCCCAACATCGAGTTCAAGACCCCGTACACCGTCGAGGAGTTCCTCGCCGGCGAGGACGGCAAGCTGCGCGCCGTGCGCCTGCGGCACGCCGAGACCGGCGCCGAGGAGGAGCTTGCGGTCGGCGGCGCCTTCGTGGCGATCGGCCACATCCCGCGCTCCGAGCTGGTGCGCGACCAGGTCGAGGTCGACGAGAACGGCTACGTCGTGACCCAGGGCAAGTCGACGCGCACGAACCTCGCCGGCGTGTTCGCGGTCGGCGATCTGGTCGATCACACCTACCGCCAGGCGATCACCGCGGCCGGCACCGGCTGCATGGGCGCGCTGGACGCCGAGTGGTACCTGCGCGACACGCCGCCCTCGCCGGAGGCCACCTGGGCCGGCCGCTCGGGCGAGGCGCTCGAGGCGACCGCCGAGCAGGCGGGCTGAGGCCGGCGGGGGCGCGGGGGCCCGCGGCGGGCGC
>PKER01000267.1 GCA_002919115.1 bacterium | reverse complement strand
GGCCGCGAGGTCGTCGTGCTCGACTCGCTCGAGGAGCAGGTGCACGGCGGCCGGCCGCCCGAGCTGCCCGACGGCGTCGAGTTCATCGAGGGCGACGTCGGCGACCACGCCGCCGCCGACCGCGCGCTCGCCCGTGTCGACGAGGTCGTGCACCTCGGCGCCGTGGTGGGCGTGGGGCAGTCGATGTACGAGATCGAGCGCTACGTGCGCTCCAACACGCTCGCCACGGCGGCGTTCCTCGAGCGCGCGGTCGCGATGAAGGAGCGGCCCCGCCGGCTGGTCGTCGCCTCCTCGATGTCGATCTACGGGGAGGGCCGCTACGAGTGCCCGATCCACGGCCCGCTCGCGCCGCCCCCGCGCCGCGACGACCAGCTCCAAGCGCGCGACTGGGAGCTGCGCTGTCCCGGCTGCGGCCTCGAGCTGACCGCGGCGCCCACCGCCGAGGACAAGCCGGTCGCGCCGACCTCGGTCTACGCGGTCACCAAGCGCGACCACGAGGAGCTCTGCCTGGTCTGCGGCGCCGCCTACGGCATCCCCACGGTCGCCCTGCGCTTCTTCAACGTCTACGGCCCCGGCCAGGCGCTCTCCAACCCGTACACAGGCGTGGCGGCGATCTTCGCGTCGCGGCTGATGAACGGCATGCCGCCGCTGATCTTCGAGGACGGCCGCCAGTCGCGCGACTTCATCCACGTGAGCGACATCGCCGACGGGATCGTGCGCGCGCTCGAGTCCGAGGACGCGCCCGGGCTGGCGATCAACCTCGGCACCGGCGTGCCCACCGACGTGAACGCGGTCGCGACCGAGCTCGCCGCGGGCCTCGGCGTCGACGTCGAGCCCGAGCGCTCCGAGCTCTACCGCTCGGGCGACGTGCGCCACTGCTACGCGGACACGACGCTCGCCCGCGAGGTGCTCGGCTTCGAGGCGCGGGTCCCGTTCGCCGAGGGCATGGCGGACCTCCTGGGCTGGCTGCGCGAGCAGGAGGCCGTCGACCGCGTCGCGACCGCGACGAAGGAGCTCGCGGCCCGGGGCCTCGCGCGCTGACCGCCCTGCCGAACCCCTCGTCCCGCACCGACCGCGACGTTCAGCCCTGGTCGTCGTTTTCCGAACACGAGGGCTGAAAGTCCCGCGGCGCCACCGCCACGTTCAGCCGTGGTGTGCGTTTTTCGAACACCAGGGCTGAACGTGCGGCGGGGCTGGGTCGCGGTTGTGGGTGCTCCGCCGACCGTGCGCGTGTATAAAGTGGCGAGTTGTACTTCACACTTTCGCCGATGCCTGACTTCGAAAAGATCCGCTACGAGGTCGCCGACCACGTCGCGACCATCACCCTCGACGACCCCGACACGCGCAACGCGCTCTCCGACCAGCTGCTCGCCGAGCTGCTCGCCGCCCTGCGGGAGGCGAAGGCCGACGACGAGGTACGCGTGGTCGTGCTCACCTCCTCACACGAGAAGGTCTTCTCGGCGGGCGGGAACCTCGCCGCGTTCGGCGGCGACTCGCCCACCGTGCACAAGTTCACGGGCGCCCAGCTCTTCGTCGACGCGTTCCGCGAGCTCGGCGAGCTCGGCAAGCCGTCGATCGTCGCGGCGAACGGGCACGTGCTCGCCGGCTCGCTGGGGATCGCGCTCGCCTGCGACCTGATCATCGCCAAGGACACCGCCGGCTTCGGGACGCCCGAGATCAACGTCGGGCTCTTCCCGTTCATGATCATGGCCCTGATCTACCGCAACGTCCCGCGCAAGAAGGCGACGGAGATGCTGCTCTTGGGCGAGCGGATGACGGCGGCCGAGGCGCTCGAGGCGGGGATCGTCAACAAGGTCGTGCCCGCGGAGGAGTTCGACGCGGCGGTGGCCGAGTGGGCGGGCAAGCTCGCCTCGAAGTCGCCGCTGATCATGAAGCTGGGGAAGGACGCGATCTGGCGGCAGCTCGACATGCCGCTCATGGACGCCCTGGACTACCTGCGGTCGCAGCTCGCCATCGAGCTCTCGACGGAGGACGCGTTCGAGGGCGTCAAGGCGTTCTTCGAGAAGCGCGAGCCGGAATGGAAGGGACGTTGAAGCTGACAGCTGCCAGCGGCCAGCTGTCAGCTGGTGGGCCCTGGACGCCGGAAGCTGGCCGCTGGAAGCTGGTGGCTGGGAGCTGAAATGGCTGAGTCAGAACACACGAACGAAGCACCCGACGCCACCGGAATGCACGCGTTGGTGCGCGACCTGCACGAGCGGCGCGAGCGCGCCAAGCTCGGCGGCGGCCCGGAGAAGATCGCCAAGCAGCACGAGCGCGGCAAGCTGACCGCGCGCGAGCGCATCGACCTGCTCGTCGACGAGGGGACCTTCGTCGAGATCGGCATCCACGCGCGGCCGCACTTCTCGCAGCGCGCGATGGAGGGCAAGGACGCGCCCGCCGACGGCGTGATCACCGGCTGGGGCCACGTCGACGGCCGCCCGTGCGCGATCGCCGCCTACGACTTCACCGTCATGGCCGGCTCGATGGGCATGACCGGCGAGATCAAGGTCGCCCGCCTGCGCGAGATGGCCCTCAAGCAGCGCATGCCGATGATCTGGCTGCTCGACTCGGCCGGGGCGCGCATCCAGGAGGCCGCGGGCTCGCTGTTCGCCGGCTCCGGCCACCTCTTCCGCGAGGAGGTGGAGATGTCCGGGGCCGTGCCGCTGGTGGCGGCGATGATGGGCCCCTGCGCGGCCGGCACCGCCTACATCCCCGGCCTCGCGGACTTCGTGCCGATGGTCGTCGGCCAGGGCGCGATGGCGCTCGCCGGCCCGCACCTGGTCAAGGCCGTCACCGGCGAGGACATCTCGATGGAGGACCTGGGCGGCGCGAAGGTCCACTGCCGCAAGTCGGGGGTGGGCGACCTCGAGGTGAAGGACGACCGCGAGTGCATCGAGGTCGTCAAGCGCTACCTCTCGTACTTCCCGGCGAACTGCGAGGAGCAGCCCCCGGTGCGCCCGACGGACGACCCCGAGGACCGCATGTCCGAGCGCCTGCTGGACATCGTCCCCGAGTCCTCGCGTCAGCCCTACGACATGTACGAGGTGATCCGCGAGATCGTCGACGACGGCGAGATCCTCGACATCAAGCCCAAGTGGGCGCGTTCGATCATCACCTGCCTCGCGCGCTTCGGCGGACAGCCCGTCGGCGTCGTCGCCAACCAGCCCAAGCACCTCGGCGGGATCCTCGAGAACGACTCGGCCGACAAGGCTGCGCGCTTCATCAACCTCTGCGACGCCTTCAACATCCCGCTCGTCTTCCTGCAGGACGTGCCCGGCTTCATGGTCGGCTCGCAGGTCGAGCACGCCGGGATCATCCGCCACGGGGCGAAGATGCTCTACGCCGTCTCGCGCGCCACCGTCCCCAAGGTGACGGTCGTGATCCGCAAGGCCTACGGCGCCGGCTACTACGTCATGAACGGCGCCGCGTACGAGCCCGACCAGATCTACGCCTGGCCCTCGGCCGAGATCTCGGTGATGGGCCCCGAGGGCGCGGTCAACATCATCGGCCGCTCGGCGATCGAGGCCTCCGACGACCCGGAGGCGACCCGACAGGCGATGCTCGACGAGGTCCGCAAGGTCATCGACCCCTACATCGCGGCGGGCAACGCGATGATCGACGACATCATCGACCCCCGCGAGACCCGCCCGCGCATCATCGCCGCCCTGCGCATGGCGAAGGGCAAGCGGGTCGAGCGGCCGTGGAAGAAGCATGGGGTGATGCCGGTATGAGCTACCAGCTACCAGCTGCCAGCTCCCAGTCAGCGGCTGCAAACGGCGAGCTAGGTGGGACGGAGTGCCTTGAGAAGGCCGTTCAGCATTCGGCCGATCTCTTTGATTTCTGCATAGAGGGCCGAGTCGCAGAGGCCTCGAGAGATGGCGCGCTCGCGCCAATGCTCGGCTTCGTTGAGGGAGCCCCTGGCCATGATCAGAAAGCGGGCTCGGTCGGCGTCGCTTTCTCGTCCGTATCCCTCGGCTATGTTCGCGCCGATCGAGTCAACCGCGCGCACCAGCTGGACTCCGAGCGTCCAGCGTTCGAAGCTCTCCATGCGCGCCGCTACCGCGTGAGCTGCGTCCGAGAGGGCTATGTAGCGCCGGTAGACGTCCAGATTGCGGAAGTCGCCCACACTGGCAGAAGGCGTGGAGCCCTCGAATTCTCCCCCTGCCTGCGAGCCAAATGGTCTGGCAGCTGGGAGCTGGCAGCTGGGAGCCTGAACCGATGAGCTCGTTCGACGACCCCGTGATCATCAGCTGCTCGATCAGCGGCGTGATCGCCAACCGGGACCAGTGCCCGGCCATCCCCTACACGCCCGAGGAGTACGCGGCCGAGGCGCGGCGGGCCGTGGACGAGGGCGCGACGCAGATCCACATCCACGCCCGCAAGCCCGACGGCACGCCCTCGTTCGAGGTCGAGGACTTCCGGGCGATCACGCAGGCGATCATCGACGAGGTCGGCGACGAGGTGATCATCAACTACTCGACGGGGGCGATAGGGATCCCGGTCGAGAAGCGCATCGCGTACCTGCGCGAGCTGACGCCCGACGTCGCCGCGCTCAACATGGGCTCGATGAACTACGCGAAGTACTCGTGCCGCCGTCGCGACTTCGTCTTCAAGGCGGTGTTCGAGAACTCCTTCGACACGATCATCGAGCTTTTGACCGCGATGAAGGAGCTCGGGATCAAGCCCGAGCACGAGTGCTTCGACGCGGGCCACGTCGCGAGCCTCGACCCGCTGATCGACATGGGGCTGATCTCCGCGCCGCATCAGGTCTCGCTGGTGATGGGCGTGGTCGGCGGCATCCGGCCGACGCCGCGCAACGTCGAGCTCATGGCCGAGCAGATCCCGGACGGGCCCGAGCGCGGCGCCAACTGGCAGGTGATCGGGATCTCGCGCGACCAGTGGAAGCTGCTCGCCGCCGGGCTCGCCCTGGGCGGGAACGTCCGCGCCGGCCTTGAGGACAACCTGTACCTCCCGAACGGCGAGATGGCGCGCTCGAACGGCGATTTGATCGCCAAGGCGCGGCAGATGGCCGAGGACGTCGGCCGCCGCGTCGCCACCTTCGCGGAGGCGCGCGAGCTGCTCGGGCTGGCCCCGCGCACGAGGGCGCTCACGGGCTCGCCTGCGTCATGAGCGGGGCGCTCGAGGGCATCCGCGTCCTCGACCTGACGCGCCTTCTGCCCGGCGGGTTCTGCTCGCTGCTCTTCGCCGACGCGGGCGCGGACGTGATCAAGGTCGAGGACACCAAGGCCGGCGACTACATCCGCTGGTCGCCGCCGTACTACGGCTCGGAGGAGCAGGACCGGCTCGGCACGCGCTCGGCCCTCTACCTCGCGCTCAACCGCGGCAAGCGCTCGATCCGCCTCGACCTGAAAAGCGACGCGGGCCGCGAGGCGTTCCTGCGCCTGGCGCGCGACGCCGACGTCGTGCTGGAGAGCTTCCGCCCCGGCGTGCTCGACCGGCTCGGCTGCGGCTGGGCGACCCTGCATGAGCTCAACCCGCGGCTGGTCATGTGCTCGATCACCGGCTACGGGCAGACCGGCCCCAACCGCGACCGCGCGGGCCACGACACCAACTACCTCGCGCTCGCCGGGCTGCTCGGCCTCACCGGGCAGGCGGACGGGCCGCCCGTGCAGGCCGCCGGGCAGATCGCCGACCTCGGCGGCGGCGCGCTCATGGCCGCGTTCGGCGTGCTGGCCGCGCTCATGCGGCGCGAGCGCACCGGCGAGGGCCAGTACGTCGACGTCTCGATGACCGACGGCGCCCTCTCCTGGCTCGCGATGGCCGCTGCGCAGTACCTCTGCGACGGGCGCGTGCCGCGGCGCGGCACCGAGCCGCTGAACGGCGGCATCGCCTGTTACCTGCCGTACGAGGCCGCCGACGGCTGGGTGAGCTGCGGCGCGCTCGAGCCCAAGTTCTGGCGCGCGTTCTGCGAGGGCGTCGGGCGCCCCGACCTCGTCGAGCACCAGTTCGCGCCGCCCGGCTCGGAGGGCCACGCGCAGATCGCCGCGGTCTTCCGCGAGCGCACCCGCGCCGAGTGGAAGGCGTTCAACGACGAGCACGACTGCTGCATCGAGCCGATCCTCGACCTCGACGAGGCGCTCGACTCCGAGCTCGTCCGCGCGCGCGAGATGGTGGTCGAGCTCGACCAGCCCGGCACCGGCGGCGTCCGCCAGCTCGGCGTGCCGGTGAAGCTGTCGCGCACCCCGGGCGCCGTCCGCGCGCCCGGCCCGGTGCTCGGCGAGCACACCGAGGAGGTGCTGCGCGAGGCCGGCTACGGCGACGACGAGATCGCGCAGCTCATGGAGGCCGGGGCCGTCGCGGGCCCGGCGACGGAGGCGACCGGGACGTTCATGGCCTGATGGCGAAGAAGGGCCTCCTCAAGATGCGCGAGCTTGCGGAGGCATCGGGCGTCAGCGCCGGCACGATCAAGCACTACCTCCGCGAGGGGCTGCTGCCCGAGCCCGTGCGGACGTCGCGCAACATGGCGTACTACCCGCCGGAGTTCGTCGACCGCATCAAGCTCATCAAGCAGCTCCAGGAGGAGCGCTTCATGCCGCTGCGGGTCATCAAGGCGATGCTCGACGAGGACCCGGAGCGGGTGCGGGCGCTCGTCGAGCTCGAGGACCGCATCCTCGAGCGCGCGCTCGAGGGCGAGCGCAAGCGGGTGTCCGCGGCCGAGATCGGCCGTCGCTACGACGTCCCGCGCGAGGTGCTCGACCGGCTCGAGGAGCTCGGCATCCTGTCGCCGAACTCGCGCGGCTACGGCCCCAACGACGTGAAGATCGTCGAGGCGATCAGCCGCTTCCGCGCCGGCGGCTACGACGAGCGGATCGGCTTCACCGTCTACGACACGCTCCGCTACAAGCGCGCGCTCGAGGAGCTCGTCCGCGAGGAGATCAAGGTCATCATGGAGCGCCTCGCCGGCGAGATGCCGCCCGAGCACGCCGCCGAGCTCGTCGCCTCCGGCGCCGAGCCGCTCAACGACCTCATCTCGGCCCTCCACGCGAAGCTGCTCGTGGAGGAGCTGGAGCGCCAGCGCTCGCGTCGCGGGTAGGCAGCGGCCGCGCCGCGACGACGGCGACGTCGTCCTCGCTCCCGCCGCCGGGCACGAGCGCCGTGACGAGGTGGGCGCAGAGCGCGTCCGGCTCGAGCGGGCCCTTGGCGGCGGCGGCGCGCAACCGCTCGAGCCCGGTGTCGAGCACCTCCTCGCGGCGCTCGACGAGCCCGTCG
>PKER01000147.1 GCA_002919115.1 bacterium | reverse complement strand
GCATCGCCGCCGCGAGGCCGGCAGCCGGATCCCGGCGCGGCTCTGGGAGTTCGTGGTGCCCACGAACGAGGCCGCGCTCAGGGCGCGCCGACCGCGCTCCGTGGCGCTGGCCGACGACTTCTCCACGACGATCGAGGGCTTCTCGGGCGAGCTCGAGGAGCGGGCGGTGGTCGCGGATGAGGAGTGACGCGCCGACCCTGGCAGTCGCTCCCGAGCCGACCCGGGGCGTGGCATGCCCGTACTGCGAATCGCGGCGGACGCGGCTGGTCGCCCTCTACGCCTCGACGATCTCGGACTCCCTCTTCGGGTGCCGGGACTGCGGGGCGACGTTCGGCTGGATGAAGGCGGAGGGCCGGCGCGCGCAAGACGTGGCCGACGGCCCCAGGACACGAAGGAAGAGAGCAGAGCACGAATGATCAGAAAGATCTCGATCCTCGTCCTCTCCCTGGCGCTGCTCGGAGCGGTCGTCTCCGGGTGCGGCAGCGACGGCGGTGAAGCCACCGCCTCGGAGAGCGAAGACGGCAAGTACGTAGTCGGTCTGACCACCGACGCCACGGGTCCCACCGCGGGCCTCTTCTCCGACGCCCGCGAGGGGCTGCAGGTGTTCTTCGAGCAGCTCAACGCCGAGGGCGGCATCGACGGCCACGAGGTGGAGCTGGTGGTCGAGGACAACCAGGCGACGCCGGAGAACGCCGCCTCGCAGACGCGGCAGTTCGTGAGCGACGGCGCGCAGGTGGTCGTCCTGAGCGCGCCGAGCGTGGCGATCCAGGCGGCCGTGCCGGAGGCCGCCGACGCGGGCGTCCCGATCCTCACGGTCGAGGTCCCGTGCGTCCGCGAGCTCGTGCGCGAGCAGGTGCAGCCGAACCTCTTCTGCTTCGGCGAGGGCGAGGCCGACGGCGAGCGCGTGGCCGAGTTCATCGCCGACCAGGATCCGGGCGCCTCGGTCGCCGGGGTCTCCTACGACGTGCCCACGTCGCGCGCGTCGATCGACGCGACCCTGAACAAGGGCAAGGAGCTCGGCCTCGAGGCCGGCGAGAACGTGGTGGTCCCGCTCGACCTCAGCGACCCGGGCCCGTACGCGGCGCGGATCGCGAAGGCCAACCCCGACTACGTGGTCGGCTACGGGACCTGGGAGCACACCGGGGGGCCCATCCTCGATGAGCTTCGCCGTCGCGGCTGGAAGGGGACCTACATCTTCCCCGGCCTGAGCCGCGTCCAGGGCTACACGGAGGACCTGAAGGACCCGGACTTCGTCACCTACGCGTGGGACACCTTCAAGGTCGACTCCAACGCCGAGCTCGACCGGCTCATCGCGGCCGCCGAGGAGTACGGCTCGGGTGACGTCGACCCCGGCTCGATGGTCTACGGCTGGCAGGCCGGCCTGATCATCGCCCAGGCGCTGGCCGACTGCGGCTTCCCCTGCAAGCAGAAGGACATGGCGTCCGTCTTCGAGCAGGTCGAGGTCGACACCAACGGCCTGACCGGGGCGCCGATCACGTTCGCGCCCGACCGGCACGCGCCGATCCTGCCGGTCAAGTTCTACAGGTGGAATCCCCAGTCGAAGGGGATCGAGGCGATCACCGACTGGGTTGGCGGTGAGCAGTAGCGCATCCGTCGGGAGTGTGGCGGTGACGGGGTCGCCGGCCACGTCGACCCAGGCCGAGGGGACGGAGATCCCCTCGGCCTGGGGAGACAAGGAGCTCGCGATCTACGAGTCGCTGACCCGGCAGTCCGTGCCGGCCCTGCTGCTCAAGCGGGCGCGCGAGACCCCGGACGCCGTCGCCTACCGGTACAAGGACCTGGGGATCTGGAAGGAGCTCACCTGGGCGGGCCTCTGGGAGCGCGCCGAGGCGATCGCGATGGGGCTCGCTGAGCTCGGCCTGCGGCGCGGGGACCGGATGGCCGTGATGGCCGACCCGTGCATCGAGTGGCCGCTCAGCGACTTCGCCGGGCTCGGGCTCGGGGCGATCGTGTACGGGATCTACCCGACGAGCTCGCCGCAGGAGCTCCACTACCAGCTCGACCACGGCGGTGCCCGCTTCTTCGTCGCCGAGAACCAGGAGTACGTCGACAAGATCCTCGCGGTCGTCGACCAGCTGCCGCGGATCGAGCGGATCATCGTCGCCGACACGCGCGCGATCTGGGCGTACAAGGACGAGCGCCTGATCTCGTTCGCCGAGGTCGAGGAGCTCGGGCGCGAGGCGGCGCGCCACCGGCCGGGCTGGTTCGAGAGCAGCGTCCGGGCGGTCGACGTCGACGACCCGGCGGCGATCGTCTACACGTCGGGGACCTCGGGCAACCCGAAGGGGGCGACCGTGAGCCACCGCGCGATGTGCGCGTTCTCGTGCTCGCAGCTCCCGTTCCCGCAGGTCCGCGACAAGCCCAACCGCACGGTCTCGGCCCTGCCGCTCGCGCACCTGCTCGAGCGGTCGATGACCGTGGTCGTGCCCCTGATCTCCAACACGATCGTGCACATCGGCGAGAGCGGCGCGGACCCGGCCGAGACCCTGACGGAGGTGGCGCCGACCACGCACGTGACGGTGCCGCGCAACTGGGAGAAGCTGGCCTCGCGCGTCCTCGTGATGGTGGAGACCAGCTCGCCGTTCAAGCAGTGGGTCTTCCGGACGGCGACCAAGATCGCCCGCCGGCACATCGAGGCCCGGTGGGAGGGGAAGGTCCCCCTGTGGCTGCGCGCCGCCTACCGGGTCGCTTGGCTCGCGGCGTTCCGGTCGGTGCTCGAGAAGACCGGCATGCTGAAGCTGCGGCTCGGCGTCACGTCCGCCGCGCCGATGCCGCCGGAGGTGATGACCCTCTGGCAGATGTGGGGGATCGACCTGCGCGAGGGGTACGGGCAGACGGAGGTCGGCTGGATCAGCATCCAGGACCGGCCGTTCCCGCGGCCCGGCACCGTCGGCAAGCCCTTCCCCTGGATGACCGTGAAGCTCGGCCGGGACAACGAGATCCTGGTGCGGCCGCGGGCGCCGTTCCTCGGCTACTGGCGCGACCCGGAGGCGAGCGAGCCGCTGGTCGGCCCAAAGCTCGCGCCCACCGGCGACGTCGGCATCCGGGCCGAGAACGGCGACCTCAAGATCATCGACCGCAAGAAGGACATCGTCATCACCTCGGGCGGCAAGAACCTGAGCCCGCTGCAGATCGAGAACGCGATCAAGGGCAGCCCGTACATCAGCGAGGCGATCGTCTTCGCCGATCAGCGCAAGTACCCGACGGCGCTCATCGAGATCGACTTCGACACGGTCTCGGAGTGGGCGCGCTCGCGCGGGGTGATCTACACCGGGTTCACCTCGCTGGCGCGTCATCCCGAGGTGCGCAAGCTGATCGACGGCGAGATCGCCAAGGCGAACCAGCAGCTCGCCCGGGTCGAGCAGGTCAAGCGGTTCACGATCCTCGACCAGGAGTTCGACCCCGAGGCCGAGGACGATCCGGTGACCCCGACCCGCAAGGTCCGGCGCCGGCAGATGGCCGAGCGCTTCAAGGCCGAGATCGAGGCGATGTACGAGGCGGACCGGGATCGCGAGCGGATCGGCGAGGTCGTCGGCGTCGGCGGCACGGAGAGGAGGGCGGCCTGATGCAGACGGCGCTCGACGCGCTCATCCTCTCCTCGCTCTACGCGCTGATCGGCGCGGGGTACGTGGTGATCTACCGCTCGAGCCGGGTGCTCAACCTGGCGCTGGGCGACATGATGGCCCTGGGCGGCTTCCTGTTCTTCGGCGGGGCCACCCTCGGCCTCGGGCTCGTCCCGTCGGCCGCCTTCGCGATCGCCGTCTCCGCGTTGACCGGCGCCCTGATCTACGGCGGGCTGATCCGGCCGCTTTCGGGGCGGACGGTGTTCTCGGCCGTGCTGATCACGATCGCGGTCGGCATCGTCCTGCGCGCCGTGATCCAGCTCATCTGGGGCAACGAGATCCGCAAGCCGCTCGCCGAGTTCGGGCTGACCAACGACATGATCTCGATCGGCGACGCCGGGATCTCGACCATCGGCCTGGTCCAGGTGCTCGCGGCGGTCGCGGTGATCGGCGGGACCCTGGTGGCCCTGCGTTGGACCCGCTGGGGGATGCAGACGCGCGCGGTCGCCGAGAGCATGCTGCTCGCCAGCCACCGCGGCGTGAGCGTGAACGTGATGCTGGCGCTCTCGTGGGCGATCGCCGGCGGGGTCGCCGCGGTCGCCGGGATCCTCTACGGGCTGAACGTCCAGCTCACCGGGAACATGGCCAACATCGGCCTGGCCGCGCTGGCCGTTCCCCTGATGGCGGGGCTCACCAGCCTGGGCGGCGTGATCCCGGCGGCGGCGGTGATCGGGGGCCTGGAGACGGTGGTCGCCCACCACGGCGACCCGCTGCTGGCCCAGACCATCCCGTTCCTGATCATCCTCGCGGTGATCGTGGTGCGGCCCTGGGGTCTCTTCGGCATCGAGGAGGAGCTCGCTCGTGTCTAGTCTCAGCACCGGGGCCCGCCTGCCGCTGGGGCGGCGGTCCCGCAACCGTTACTGGCGGACGGTCACCGCGTACCGCGAGAAGCTCGCGCTGGTGACCTCGCCGCACCGCTGGCTCGCCCTGGCCGGCTTCGCAGTGGTCTGGCTGTGGGCCGTGTTCGGCCTGGGCGACTACGACCTCTCGCTGGCGTGCCTCGTGGGGATCGGGATGCTCGGCGCGATCTCGCAGAACGTCCTGATCGGTTACGCGGGGCAGATCTCGCTGGGCATGGCCGGGTTCCTCGCGGCCGGCGCGTTCACGCTCGCGATTATGGTGCGCGAGCTCGGGATCACGAGCCCGCTGCTCACCCTGCCGGCCGCGGCCGTCGTGGGCGGCCTGCTGGGCGTGATCGTCGGCCTGCCCTCGCTGCGCGTGAAGGGGCTGTACCTGGCCGTCAGCACGCTGGCGCTGTTCTTCGTGATCAGCTACGCGACCGGCCAGTACCAGCACGACGCGACGGGCGGCGCCGGGGTGCTGATCCAGGACCCCGTGCTGTTCGGCTGGGAGATCGACAGCCAGCGCGAGTGGGTGGTCGCCCTGAGCGCGCTCGTGCTGCTGTTCACGATCGCGTCGCTCAACCTGAAGCGCAGCCGGGCCGGGCGCGCCTGGATGGCGATCCGCGACCGCGACGTCGCGGCGCTCGCCCTGGGCGTGAACCTCGCCCGCTACAAGATCCTGGCCTTCGTGCTGAGCTCGTCGGCCGCGGCCGTCGTCGGCGCCGTGGACTCGTACTACAGCGGCTTCGTCTCGGCCGACAAGTACACGTTCCTGCTGACCATCCAGTACGTCGCGATGATCGTGATCGGCGGCCTGGGGTCGACGCTCGGCGCGCTCCTGGGCGCGGCGTTCGTGGTGCTGCTGCCGCACGGGATCGACGCGGCGTTCGACACGCTGGGCTTCGTCTCGCTCGACGACGACGTGCTGTTCCCGATCCAGTTCGCCCTGTTCGGCGTCCTGATGATCGTGTTCCTCGTCGCCGAGCCGCTCGGCCTGGTCGGCATGTGGCAGCGCGTCAAGGCCTACTTCGACCAGTGGCCGTTCCGGGCCACGCACAGGACGGTGGTGGAGCGATGACGACCGCGGAGCTCGCCGCGCCGCCGGCGGAGGAACGGGCGCAGGCCGAATACCTCCTCGAGGCGCGCAAGATCGAGGTCACCTACGACCGCGTTGCGATCGCGATCCAGGGCGTGTCCCTGGGGGTGCCCGCCGGCGGGCGGGTGGCGCTGCTCGGCACCAACGGCGCCGGGAAGTCGACCACGCTCCGGGCGCTCACCGGCTTCCTCCCCTCGGAGGAGATCGAGGTCACCGACGGCGAGGTGATCTACGAGGGCGAGTCGCTGGTGGGCCTGCGGCCGCACGAGATCGCCCGCCGTGGGATCGCGCTCGTGCCGGAGCGGGAGAAGGTCTTCATGACCCTCAAGGTGATGGAGAACCTGCTCTCGACCCCGGTCGGCTCCAACCGGGCGAGCCGGGCCGAGGGGCTGGAACGCGTCTTCCACTTCTTCCCGCAGCTGGAGAGGAAGACCGGGTTGATCGCGGGCCTGCTCTCCGGCGGCGAGCGCCAGATGCTGGCGCTCGGCATGGCGCTGATGACGAACCCGCGGCTGCTCCTGATCGACGAGATGTCCCTCGGCCTCGCGCCGGTGATCGTGGAGGAGCTCGTGGGCGTGCTCTCGGCGATCAACCGCGAGCTGGGCGTGGGGCTGCTCGTGGTCGAGCAGAACGCGGAGGTCGCGCTCGGCCTCGCCGACCACGCGTACATCATCGAGAGCGGGCGGATCGTGCTCGAGGGGACCCCGCAGCGGCTGCGGGAGCACGAGGACGTGCAGGAGTTCTACCTCGGGCGCAGGGCGTCCCGGGACGGTGAGGCCGCCAGCTACCAGGACGTCAAGCAGTACCGGCGGAAGCGGAGGTGGTACGGGTGAGCGACCGCGAGAGGCAGCTCGAGATCGAGGGGGTCGCGATCTCCTTCGGCGGGCTCGAGGTCCTGCGGGACGTCTCCATGGACGTCCGGAAGGGCGAGATCGCCGCGATGGTGGGCCCCAACGGCGCGGGCAAGACGTGCCTGCTCAACTGCATCGTCGGCCTGTACCGCCCCGACCGCGGCTCGATCAAGCTCAAGGGCGAGGACCTGGGGCCGGTGCCGGTGCACCGCCGCCCGCTCCTCGGCCTCGGGCGCACCTTCCAGGGCGCCGAGCTGTTCGAGCACATGACGGTCGCCGAGAACCTGCTGCTCGGGCGGCACGCTTTCCTGCGCTCCTCGGTGCTCGAGGACATGATCTGGTTCGGGCGCGCCCGCCGGGAGGCGATCGCGAACCGGGAGAAGGTCGAGGAGGTCATCGACTTCTTCGAGCTCGAGCGCTACCGCGACACGCCGGTGGGCGTGCTGCCGTACGGCGTGCAGAAGCTGGTGGGCGTCGCCCGGGCGCTCGCCACGGAGCCTGATCTTCTCCTCCTCGACGAGCCGGCAGCCGGGATGAATCGGCAGGAGAAGGAGGACCTCGCGCGCTTCATGCTGCGCACCACCAACGAGCTGGGGATCTCCCTGTTCTGGGTGGAGCACGACATGGAGCTCGTCGGGGACCTCGCCGACCGGATCTTCGTGCTCGACCAGGGCACGGTGATCAGCTCAGGAGACTGGGCCACCGTCTCGTCGGACCCCCGCGTGATCGAGGCCTATCTCGGGGCGGGCGCCGCCGCTGGCGCCTGAGGCCGATCACCGGCTCGCGCGCCGGGCCGCGCCGGGTTCTCG
>PKER01000148.1 GCA_002919115.1 bacterium | reverse complement strand
GCGGCGCGCCTCGGGCTGCGCTAGGCGTCGCTGCGCTCGAGCCGTCCGGCGAGCTCGATGAAGAAGTCGAGCGCCGCCGGGTTGGCGAGCGAGTCGCGGCTCGCGGCGCGCTCCGGCGGGGTGCCGGTGAGGATGCGCTTCACCGGGATCTCGAGCACCTTGCCCGAGAGCGTGCGCGGCACCTCCTTGATCCGGTAGATCGCGTCAGGCACGTGGCGCGGCGAGCAGTCCGAGCGGATGCGCTGCGCGATCTCGCGCTTGAGCTCGTCGGTGAGCTCGGCGCCCTCCCGCAGGACGACGAACAGCGGCATCCAGCCCTCGGTGCCCGGCTTGGGGATGTCCACGACGAGCGCATCGGTGACGTCGTCGACGGCGAGCACGGCGCGGTAGATCTCCGCCGTCCCCATGCGGATGCCGGAGCGGTTGATGGTCGAGTCGGAGCGGCCGTAGATGATCGCCGTGCCGCGCTCGGTGATCTCGATCCAGTCGCCGTGGCGCCAGACGCCCGGGTACATCTCGAAGTAGCTGGAGCGGTAGCGCGACCCGTCCTCGTCGCCCCAGAAGAAGAGCGGCATCGAGGGCATCGGCTCGGTGATGACGAGCTCGCCGACCTCGCCGATCAGCGGGTTCCCGTCCTCGTCGAAGGCCTCGATCTTGGCGCCGAGCGAGCGCGCCTGCAGCTCCCCGCGGTAGACGGGCAGGGTGGGCACGCCGCCGACGAACGCCGTGCAGACGTCGGTGCCGCCTGACGTGGAGAACAGCCAGGTGTCGCGCCCGACGTGCTCGTAGATCCACTCGAAGCCCTCGGGGGCGAGCGGGGAGCCGGTGGAGCCCACCGCACGGAGCCGCGAGAGGTCGCGGCCCTGGGACGGCTCGACGCCCGCCTTCATGCAGGCGGAGATGTAGCTCGCCGAGGTGCCGAAGCAGGTCATCCCCGTCCGCTCGGCGAGGTCCCAGAGGGCGTTCATGTCCGGGTAGCCCGGGTTGCCGTCGTAGAGGACGATCGAGGCGTCGGTGAGCAGCGCGCCCACCAGGAAGTTCCACATCATCCAGCCGGTCGTGGTGAACCAGAAGATGCGGTCGCCGGGCTTCGCGTCGACGTGCAGGTTCAGCTTCTTGAGGTGCTCGAGCAGGATGCCGCCGTGGCCCTGGACGATCGCCTTGGGTAGCCCCGTCGTGCCCGAGGAGTACAGAACCCAGAGCGGGTGGTCGAAGGGGACGCGCTCGAAGGCGAGCTCGGCCCCCGCGCCGCGCTCCTCGACGCTCCGCCACGCGACGCCGTGCGCGAGGCGGGCGGGGTCGGCGCCGGGGTCGAGGTAGGGGACGAGCACGGTGTGCTCGACCGTCGGCAGGTCGCGCTCGAGCGCCGCGACGACGTCCATCCGGTCGAACTCGCGCCCGCCGTAGCGGTAGCCGTCGACCGCGATCAGCACCTTGGGCTCGATCTGCGCGAAGCGGTCGACGACCGAGCGCACGCCGAAGTCCGGCGAGCAGCTGGACCAGATCGCGCCGATCGAGGAGGCCGCGAGGAAGGCGATGAGCGCCTGCGGCGAGTTGGGCAGGTACGCGACGACGCGGTCGCCGCGCTCGACGCCGAGCGCGCGCAGGCCCTGCGCGAAGGCGGCGACGCGCTCGCGCAGCTCGCCCCAGGTCAGCTCGCCGAGCTCGCCGCCCTCGGCGAGGTGCAGGACGGCCATCTGTGAGGCGTCGCGCTCGCGCAGGATGTGCTCGGCGTAGTTGAGCTTCGTGTCCGGGAACCACTTCGCGCCCGGCATCTTGCGCTCGGCGAGCACCGTGGTGGGGTCGCCGTCGGCGCGCACCTGGAAGTAGTCCCAGATCGACCGCCAGAAGCCCTCGAGCTCGGTGACCGACCAGCGCCAGAGCTCGTGGTAGTCCCCGCCGAAGTCAAGCCCGCGCTCGTCGCGCAGCCAGTCCATGTACGCCGTCAGGTTGGAGCCCGCGATCGCTTCCGGGCTCGGCCTCCACAGCAACTCTCCTCCCGATCCCGCCTGTGTGGTGCTCATGGCGCGGGTTCTATCAGCCGCGCCGACCCGCTAGGGGCGCTCGCGGGCGACGTCGCGGTCGAGCGCGCGGATCAAGGCGAGCGCGAACTCGCGCGCCCTCGCGAGCGCCTCGGGATCGACGTTCTCGGGCGTGTCCGTTGGCCGGTGGTAGTGCGCGGGCAGCGCGTCGCCGGGCTCGATCGCGGTCAGCTCGAGCGAGCGCAGGCCGCGGATGCGCGCGGCGAGCGCCTCGCCCGCGAAGCCGGTCCGCTCCGTGCCTGCGGTGATCCCGCTCGCCTCCGCGGCCGCCTCGGCGAGCTCGAGCAGGCGCGCGTCGGCCGGGTAGGCGACGGCGAGGCCCTCCGAGGCGACGCAGCGCAGCTCGCCGCGGCCCACGGCGTCGAGCGCGAGCACGAAGGTGCTGCGCCGGTCGAGCTCGTCGCGGTGCGCGCGCAGGAACGCGCGCATGCCCTCCATCGGGGACTCCCCGCCGCCGGTGAAGACGACCCACGCGTCGAGGTTCTCCGGCGGGTCCGAGCGCAGCTCCTGCGCGAGGGCGAGCGCGACCGCGACCCCCGAGGCGTTGTCGTTGGCGCCGGGCGAGGCGGGCGAGTACTCGATGTCGAGCAGGGCGAAGCCCGCGACGAGCAGCGCCAGCGTGGGGAGGAGCTGGAGGGCGCCGAGCGCGGCCGAGTCGAGGCCCGCCATGCGGGCGCCGAGGACGGGGATGAGCAGCGCGAGCGACCAGAACGGGATGCGCGGCGGGTCGAAGCCGAGCAGGCGGGTGGCGCGCGTGACGCGCTCCAGGCGGCCGAAGAGCTGGCCGGTGCGGGCGACGTCGTAGTGGGCGACGATCAGCAGGCGCGCCGGGGCCTCGCGCCTGGGGCCGCGGGCGACCACGTTCTGGGAGCCGCGGCGGAAGAACAGCGTGCGCAACGCGTACAGGCGCGTGTTCATGTCGAGGTAGAGCGAGGCGGCGGCCAGCAGCGCGAGCGCGAAGCCCGCAGGGGGGAAGGGGAGGGCGACGACGCTCGCCGCGAACCCGAGCGCGCAGTGCGCGGCCCAGATGAGCGCGGCCTGCGGGTGGACGTAGGTCGCCTCGACGCGGGCTCGCCAGCCGAGCTCCCGCAGGCGGCCGGCGAGGTGGTTGGCTGCGCGGCGCTCTGCGTCCGTGCCCGGCCTGCGCCCCTCGAACCCGCAGAGCGCCTCGACGTCGGCGACCATGCGCTCCGCGGTTGGGCTCTCCTCGCTCACGCGCGGGATTATCCCCCGGGCCCGCCGGCGGCTCGCGCGTTCAGCGCTTCGGCCCGATGTGGCGGTCCATGAGCTCGACCGAGGCACGGCGCGCCACCGAGATGTTCCAGCGGTTGGCCCGGCGCCACTCGACGCCGACCTTCTCACAGTACTCGCAGAAGAGCGCGCGGATGTCCGCGGAGCGGTTCGAGAACTCGTAGCGCGGATACCGGTAGGTGCGGTGCGGGTGGACCGCGGGGTTCATGAACCGCGAGCCGTCGGAGTGGACGAGCCCCCGCAGGAACGACCACGGGCGCCGGTCGAGGATCTCCCGCTGCCAGGCCGCGAGCTCGATCCTGCGCGTGTGCTTCGCCCCCGCGCCGTGCTGGGGGAGCAGGCAGGGCCAGTGCTTGGAGTAGGAGACGACCTCCTCCATGCGCGCGTTGGGGTGCGAGACGACGCGCACCCGGCTTTCGGGCAGGACCGTCCGTACCGCATCCGCGCTGGCCCGGACGATCCCTGGATAGGCGCGGTCCAGGAAGACGCTGAGCCGGAAGACGCCGCGCGGGTGCCGCGCGAGCGCGCCGTCGCCGAGGTAGATCCCGAGCAGGTACGCGTACGCACGAAACGCCGTCTCAGGCAGGTCGAGCGGCCGCGAGCACCCGCGGCAGTCCTCCCCCCGGCGGTCCCGAGGATCGCCGGCGCCCGGGACCTTGCCCGCGAGCCAGTGCCCGACCGTGCTCCGGGGAACGCCGGTCGCGCGCGAGATCTGGCGGCGGTTGAGGCCCAGCTCCGCCAGGTAGAGCACCGCCTCGACCTCGCGGGCCGGGCGGGTCATGAGCGATGCGGCGGGTGGGATTCGAACCCACACGTCCTTGCGGACACGGCTTTTTGAGAGCCGCGAGTCTGCCCATTCCTCCACCGCCGCGTGGAGAGCTCCATTCTGCCGACTCTGGCAGCGGTCGTGTGACGAGAAACCGGCGCTCTGCGCCAACTCCGTGACGTCCGGGCAACTAACCTCGGCAGGGCGATGTGCGGCCGCTACACGCTCGCCAACCCCGATCCCAAGCGGATCAAGCTGCGCTTCGAGCTCCCCGACGGGACCGAGATCGACGAGCAGCCGCGCTTCAACATCGCGCCCACCGACCCGGTGCTCGCCGTGCGCGAGCGCGCCCAGCGGCGCGAGCTGGGCTCCCTGCGCTGGGGCTTGATCCCCGGCAAGTGGGCGCTCGAGAAGAAGGGCCCGCCGCTGATCAACGCGCGCGCGGAGACCCTCGACCGCCAGCCCGCGTTCGCCGAGTCCTTCCGGCTGCGCCGCTGCCTGCTCCCTGCCGACGGGTTCTACGAGTGGCGTCGCGACGAGCGCGGCAAGGTGCCGATCTGGTTCAGCCGCCCCGACGGCGACCTGTTCGCCTTCGCCGGGATTTGGGCGCGCTACGAGCCGCGCGACGGGGACCCGATCACGAGCTGCGCGCTCATCACCTGCGCCCCCAACGAGCTCATGCGCCCCATCCACGACCGCATGCCGGTCGTCCTCGACCCCGACGCCGAGGCCCTCTGGGTCTCCGACACGAACGACACCGAGGCCCTACTCGAGGTCCTGCGCCCGGCGCCGGAGGACGCGCTCGTCGCCAGGGAAGTGGGCGATCTGGTCAACGACGTGCGCAAAGATGGCCCCGAGCTGATCGCCCCCCGCGAAGCGGACGCGACGCTCTTCTGAGCGTCTGGGCGTGTTAGTGGGGGGCAGGGACGAGCAGTTAGGGGGGTTGATGATGCTCTCACTCCGACAGACACTGACGATCGCCATCGCCGCGGCACTCATCGCCGCCCTGCCCGCCGCGACCGCGCCCCAGGACGCGCAGGCGCGCAGCTGCAAAAACGCGAACACCGCGTCCAAGAGGCTCTCGAAGAAGGAGGCGCGCAAGGCGATCCAGTGCCTTGTGAACAAGAAGCGCAGCGCCAAGAACCTGCGCCCCAACAAGAACCTCCAGCAGGCTGCGCAGGGCCACACGCGCTACATGCGCAAGCACAACTGCTTCGCCCATCAGTGCCCCGGCGAGGGCTCGCTCGAGGCGCGCGTGCGGCGCACGGGGTACATGAAGGGCGCGCGCAGCTACGCGCTGGGCGAGGTCATCGCCAAGAACGTCGCCCGCGCCACGCCGCGCGACATCCTCAAGCAGTGGATGAACAGCCCGCCCCACCGCCAGACGCTCTTGAACGGCACCTACCGCCACCTCGGCGTAGGCGTCTCGGTGCGCAACGGCAGGGCGCTCTACACGGTCGTGGTCGGCCGCAAGAAGTAGCGGCGAGCGGGCGCCGCGCCTACGCCGAGTCCGCTGCGGCGTCCTCGTCGTCGAGGGGAGGAGCGTGCCCGCCCTCGACGGGGCGCTCCTCCTCGATGTGCCATTCCTGGTTGAACGCGACCATCGCGATCACGATCAGCATGATCTGCACCGGGATCAAGAGCAGCGTGAGCAGGCCGAGCATCTCCTCGGGGAGCGCCGGCGAGCTCAGCCCGTCCTTGGCGCGGTCGAACCACGCGGGCGCCGCGACCCCGGCGAAGATCGCGAGGATCACGGCGAGCGATGCCGCGACCGGCAGCACGCCTCGGCTCCAGCGCGAGACCAGATAGGCGAAGAGCACGTACAGAGCCGCCCAGGCGAGCGCGATGACCGCCATCGTCGTGTCCTGCAGGCGCTCCCAGCCGCCGAACACGATGATCGCGATCAGCGCTGCGGAGATCAGCAGAACGAGCGCGACGAGCGCCTTCGTCGCCTTGTTGCGGGCGCTCTCGCGGTTCGGACGCCAGACCTCGTACCCCGGGCGGACGCGCGTCGCCTCCATCGAGCGCAGTGTAATTCCGCGCCCCGGCGCACGCGACATATGGGCGCAACCGAGGGCGCCCCTGCGCCTATGATCGAGGGCGCGCGGGCGTGGTGGAATTGGTAGACACGCCGGCTTTAGGTGCCGGTGCTCGTAAGAGCGTGGGGGTTCAAGTCCCTCCGCCCGCACTCTCGCCCGTCGTCCCGGTACCCTGATGGGCCCACACAGCCTGGGGCAGTGGCCAAATTGGTAAGGCACCGGTCTCCAAAACCGGCGATTCCAGGTTCGAGTCCTGGCTGCCCCGTCTGGCGCCGGCCGCAACAAAGCGGGGGCTGGCGCTGTTGTTCCTTTGAGAGAGATGCTCGCGCGCACGCACATCCAGCCGGCCGCGCTCGCCTGCCTGCTGCTCGTGGCCGCGCTGCTCGCGCCGAGCCCGGCGCCGGCCGCGGCGCTCGAGACGAACTGCCCGAAGGCGAAGGCCGCGGCCGCCGAGGCGACCCCCGCCCAGCTCAAGCGCGCGATGCGCTGCCTGCTCCGGGAGGTGCGCAAGAAGCGCAAGGCCGGCACGGTCAAGGCGCACCCGGCGCTGACGCGCATCGCGCGCAAGCACACCAAGGTCATGGTCCGCAAGGACTGCCTGCGCCATCGCTGCCCGGGCGAGTCCCCGATCGACCAGCGCCTCGAGAAGTCCGGCTACCTGCGCCCGGGGCAGCGCTACGGGTACGCGGAGGCGATCGGGTTCAGCACGACCCCGCTGGCGATGATCGAGACCTGGCTCAACCCGCGCAACGGGGTGCGCAAGAACATCCTCGGCCGTCGCTTCACGCACGTCGGCATCGGCGTGGCGAAGGGGGCTGCGCGCCGCGGCAAGCCCGACTCGCGCTTCGCGACCTACACGGTCCTGCTCGCCTGGCGCCGAGGCTGAGTTCCTCGTCCGGCAGACCTATAATCGGAGCCGTTCAGCGGGCGAGGTGTAACTGGTTGCACGTCAGCCTTCCAAGCTGAAAGTAGCGGGTTCGAGCCCCGTCGCCCGCTTGACACAAAGGGGCCGGAATACGGCATCATGAGTGTCAACGGGCGCCGCTCACACGGCACCCGCAACAACCGAATCTCGGGGCGTGGCGCAGTCTGGTAGCGCATTCGGCTGGGGGCCGAAAGGTCGCTGGTTCAAATCCAGTCGCCCCGAC